>DASWVS010000358.1:0-7563 GCA_036401135.1 Fimbriimonas sp. | reverse complement strand
CGCTCGGTGAGGTGAAGCACCTCTACAGCCGGAGCGTGGGAGCGGCGTCGGGGACGGGACCGGACTACGCGTTGACCGTCCTCACGTTCGACAGCGGGGCGATCGGGCACGTGGAAGCGACCTGGATGGATCCCAGCGGCTTCCGAACGACCTACGAAGTCTGCGGAAGCGACGGGATGATCCAGTTCGACAGCCGCGAGACGCCGTCCCTTCGCACCCACACCGAGGGAAAAACGGCGCTGGAGTCGAACCAGTCGCCCCTGGACGATCCGTACTACCAGGAACTGAACGCGTTTTTAGGTGCGGTGAAGGACGGGACCACCCCTCCGGTCACGGGCTACGACGGCATGATGGCGGTGAGCATCGCCCTCGCTGCGCTCGAGAGCGCGAAGACCGGCAGGATCGTGGCGCCGGCGAGGGGCTAGGCGGCTAGTCCCTTCGGCGACCTCGTTTCCCCCCCTTTTTCTTGCCCTTGTGCCGCTCCTTCTTGCGGTCCTTGGAGAGTTCGCGATCCCTCTCTCGCTCCCGCGCCCGAACGGCATTCAGAACGTTCACCTCGCGCCGCTCGCTTCGGCGAAAGGTATCGGGCCCTTCTTCCTTGGCGCGCACAGGCGCTTTGGGCTGAGGGTCGGGCTCTGCCGCAGTCTTGGGGAGGTCCAGGCGCTTTACCGTGACTGTGACGATCGGCGGCGCGAATCTCTGGGGGCGCGAGTCCGTGGGGGCTGGCACAGCTCCCGCCGTTGGCGGTTCCGCGGTGCAGCCTGCGAGAGCATAAAGCGCACAAAAGGCGATGAAAAACCTCACCTTCGTTTGACGACAAAAAGGGAAAGCCCGCACCTGCGAAGGCAGGCGCGGGCTTTGGCAATCGAGGTTGGGGATTACCGCTTACCGTTCTTGTTCTTGTTCTTGGACTTGTTCTTGCCGTTCTTGTCCCAGCCCTTGTGGAGTCCCGGATGGTCGGGGCTGCCGACGCGACGGTCGTGGCTGGTCCGGTCGTTGTCCCATCGGTACCGGTCGTTGCGGTCCTCGTAGCGGTCCCGAGTCCGGTTGGGATCCCAGCGGTAGCCGTCCCGATCTCGATTCTCGTAACGGTCGCGGTTCGGATCCCAGCGGTTGTTGTCGCGGGTCCTGCCCCAGCGGTCGTCGTACCGATCGTCGTATCGGTCGTTATAACGGTCGTTGTACGGGCCGTTGAACTGGTCGTGCCACCAGTCGACGAAGGTGATCCTTCCGCCCCGATCCCGGTCGGAATAGCTGTTCCAGAAACGTCGCGCATCGAACAGACCTCGTCGGTCGAAGTCGCGAAGCTGGCTGTCGGTCATTCCGAGCCGATCGCCCGTCACTCGCCAGGAAGCGCCGCTGCGCCGAAGCCGTAGCACGTCGTCCAGGTCGGCTCCTCGAGTCGCACCCAGAATGGCGTAAGCCGGAGGCAGGTTGTAAACGTTCACGCGCTCGGCTCGGGCGTCGCGAAGAATCTGGCTGGGGCTCAGGCTGAACCGCTTGGCGAGGATCTCGGCCGCCCTCTGCTCGGTAAAGCCCTGTGCGTTTGCGGTACCCAGCGCACCTAGGGTGAGCACCGCCGCGGAGAGAATCGTTCGGATTTTCATGTTTTCTCCAGTCTAGTGGTTCCTACGCCGATTCCATGTCGTCTGATCCGGTCAGCTTCGACCTCAGAACCGTATCCATTTCCTCAGACGAGCCGCCGGCCCGATGGTTTTGCCTGTGTGCCCAAAGCCTCATCCCAGACCCATGGCGGAGGCTTCCCGGCGCAGGGCTTCGATACGTTCGTCGGGATCGACCAGAGAGCTACCCGGTGCGGCCCTTCGCACGGCCTCAACCGCAGCGCTCAGGTTGCGAGTCAGGCGGAGGGCGGCAAGGTCGGCCTCGACCGTGCGTCGCTTCATCGGTGCGAACCCCTCGAATGCCATCAAGCCGGCCAGGGAGGCGTGGGCTGCCAGCACGTACCAGAGGTTCAAGGCTGCGATCGCCATGCCGGCCGCCATCGCGGCCGTGTGGAGGGCGTGGCCCCATCGCCTGGGCTGCCGACCGAACGTATGGGCCAGGGTCCGTGCGATCAGGAAGCGCCGTTGTCCGTCGTCCAGATCACCCCAGTCGGAGGTCGAGACCTTCGTCGTCCGTTCCGAATCGCGAAGGTAAAGGCTGCCGTCGGCGCCCCGCACCACCTCGATGCCGGTGCGGCCGAGGGTTTCGGCGTACGACGTCACGACCTTTTGAAGCTCCTCGGGCCCCGGCTGGGGATTTCGAGGTTCGAGAAACCGCAGCCAGGTGTAGCGCGCGATCGGAAGGAACACGAACGAGATCGCGATGAACGGGGAGGCGACGAGGAAAGGACCCCGAACGTCCGCCGAGGGAATCCAGAGAGACACCAGGCGCCACACCAGGTAAGGCAGGAGAAGGTACTCCGCCGCCGCGAAGAGCACGGCTCTCGGCAGCCAGTTCCGCTTCATAGAACCCTAAACGGGCGAAATCCCGGCAGCGTTGCGGCCCGGCCGTTCCGTCGCCAAGCCGCCACCCCCCGCAGCCGCGGGCCCCTTCCACCACCAAGGCACGAAGGACACAAAGGCTCACCAAGAAGGCTGACGAACAGCGCCCAAGGCGGTTAAGGGATAGAGGCAATCAGAAACTGCAACAACCGCCAATCCCCCGCCGGGAGCGATTTTTGCTGCACACGGAAAGCCCTTCCCCCTGAGGGGGAAGGGTTGGGATGAGGGTACGCCTGCACGAGGATCCCGCCCGGGCCGCGTAGGCAAAGCGTCCTGGGTCGTCCGGAACAAGCCTAAGGACCTGACTGCCAACGTGTACTCCTCGCAGAGACACGTACCTCGGCAGCGAACGAGTCGCACGCTTCCGGAGCGGTTGAACCTAGGCGCCGATCTGCCGCTGATGGTACTGCAGGTGGGCGTCGGTGAGCGTGAGGACCTGGTCCGCGGTCATCGTGCCGAACTGGGCGTGGACCGAAAGCGGCCGGAGGTCCTTCGCCTCCTCCAGCGCCTGGCGGAGCCGTTCGCGCGCCTTTTCCCAGCGCGTGCCCAGTTCCGGCAGGCTCGCCGGCGACGCGCTCGGCCGCATCGTCGCGGAGGGCGGGACTCGAATCCCCTTGCGAAGGACCCAGACCGCGGAGCGGAAGACCATCGCCTTATGCCGCCCGCCCTCGGACTTCTCCGCCGCCTCGATCTCGCGCAGCTGCTGCTCTTCGGCGACGACCAGGTGCTCGACAAGTTGGAGCGGCGTCCAGTCGCTCCGGGGCATTTTGCGCGTAAGAGCGTCCTCGGGCAGCCGGGCGACCGTCTCCAGAATCCGCCACTTTCGCGATTCTATGCTGTCCCAAAGCTCGCGCAGATCCTCTCTCATCCCTGGTGCACCCACCGCCGAGCCGGCCGAACTCAAGCAAGGGCCTCCTGAATATATCGTACGTCATCCTCGGTCAGGCCACGCCCCGCCGCCCCGACGTTGCACCGCGCCTGCCGCTCGTTTCGGAAGCCGGGGATGACGCACGCGACGTGAGGCATGGCGAGGATGTAGTTCAGCGCGACAGACGCAAGGTCGTCCGTCGTGCCGCCGAAGCGCGCCTTCAACTTCTCGAGCTTGGGCTTGAGCTGGGCGATGGCTTCCGCGCCGAACGCCTGGGAGTTCTGACGGTGATCCCCCGGCTCAAAGCTCGGCGGCTTCGACGGGTCGTACTTGTCGAGCAGGCGCGCCTGAGCGAGCGGGCTGAACGCGACGAAGCTCATGCCCGTATCCTCCATTAGCTTGCCGACTCGCGAGCCCGGGCGGACGAAACGGTCGTCCAGCGCGTGTGCCCAACTCTGAAGGACGCTCGGCCGAACCCGCGGGGTCACCCGCTCGAAGTCGTCCTCCGAGTAGGCCGACTGGCCTTTGATTCGGACCTTGCCCTCCTCGACCAGCCGGTCCATCGTCGCCGCGGCGTCGTCGAGGTACATGTCGCTCTGGCCGAAGTCGCCGTGGTGGAAGTAGTAGAGGTCGATGTGGTCGCGCTTCAGGTTGATCAGCGACTGCTCGCACTGGTGGCGGATGTGCGCCGGCTCGTAGGCGTGGGCGGCGGTCCCGGGAAAGTGGCCGACCTTGGTCGCGACGACGAAGTCGGTCGATTTCAACCCGAGACGGTCCAATACGCGCGCCAGCATCCTCTCGGCGCGGCCGTTGCCGTACACGTCGGCGTTGTCGAAGTGGTTGACGCCGGCGTCGATCGATACCTTGATCGCCTGGGTCACCTCCGACTCGTCGACGTCCGCCCACCCGTTCGGCACGCCGTTGACCCAGTTCAAGCCACCCATCGTCCAACAGCCCAGGCTGATCTCCGATACGAAGACGCCGGTCCGGCCAAGTTCGCGCTGCTTCATCAGAGTGGATTATGCCTCCGTAACGCTGAAAGCGTCCGCGCGTCAGCCGACCATGAGGCGATTCGCGGTCTTGTTCCTTCTGATATCGGCTGCCGTTTCGTTCGCGCAGGACCTGCAGCCTTTCCGGATCCGGATCCGTCACGCCGATCCCTGGTACGTCAAAGCGATGCTCGAAGGCCGGCCGCTTGTGACGCCGGAGATCGGCACGCTGATGGGGTTCATGGGGTCGGGCGCTTTTGCGGGCGAGGCGGTTAACGCCCTTTTCCAGGGAGGGACGCTCATGGTCAGCCCTGCCGACAACACGCTCTGGTTCATTCCAGCGAACACCAGGAGGCGATAAAAAAGCCCCCTGGATCTCTCCAGGGGGCTGCTTTCGGATGCCGCTAAGGAGTGGCTTCCAACTGGATCGTTCCGAGAGCGGTGTTCTCGTTGGCGATCACGTCGACTTCGGCGACGGTGAGATCCTGATCGGGGTCGAGATCGACATCTTCAGGATCGTCCCATTCGATAACGAGGGTGTATTCGCCGGGCATGAGCGCCCAAAGCTTGAACCGGCCGTCGTCGAGGGTGCTGGTCGAGTGGACCGGGTTCACGAGGTCGCTCGACAGGTAGGCGGTGACGCGTGCGTTGTCGAGTGGCGCGCCTGCAGAGTCGGTGACGACGCCGGTCACCGTTCCCGAGAGAACTTTGACGACGCCTTTGATCGTCGGCCGCAGAATGTACCGGCCGTTACCGGTTTTGGTCAGGCTCTTATCAACGTCGAAGTCGAGGAGCAGGGTCGTGATCTCCCGGTTGGAGATCCGATAGCCGCCCGGGATGATGACCTTGACGCCCGTCTGGTCGGCACTCGGGATTTCCACATCGTGCGTCCCCGTGGAATCGGTGACGGTCGCGTCGGTCACAAAGAGCCGAATCTGGTTGTAAGTCCCAACCGGCAGTTCGGTCGAGCCGATCGAGGTGTCGTTCTCGACCAGATCGAGCAGATCGAGGGTCACGTCGTCGTTCTCGACGTCGACCCAACGGTCGTCGACGTTCGCCTGAACGCCCCCGATCGTGATGTTGAGCTCAGAGATCGTCGGATCCGGTGCGTCTGCGAGCCGGACGGCAAGAGTCCCCCGACCGTCGCCGTTGCTCCCGCCGTTGTCATCGTTGCCGCCGCAGCCGGCAGCGAATACACCGACCAGGGCGGCGGATAGCGCAAAAAGAATGCCTTTCGACATAGGTGTTTTTCCTCCGGCACCCCCGGACTCCAGGCATCGTCCAAAAGGCGCCACCCAAAGGACGGAGTGACAAGTTCCACTGTTCCGGAAAATGGCGCAGTTCAGGCGGAAACTTTGGCAGTCGGCTCGTGAACCGCCTCGATTCGGATGAGGTTCCCGCCGGGCGTCCCGTCGTTGGTCGGCCGAAGCAGCACCGCATCGCCAAGGTAGGCCCCCTCGTCAGAGACGAATTCGAAGGAGACGTGGTCGACGCCGGCCGAGTTCAGGCGCAGGAATTCGTCGTAGGTGCCGTCGCTCGCCACCCCCGTGAGAATGTGGTTGACGCCGCCCTCGATCGGTTCCTCCGTCCAGGTCGCGTCGGAGAGCTCGCCGATAATCCTGGCCCGGTCCGATGTAAAGATCGTAAGATATCCCCCGCTCATTCTCGTCTCCATACCAAAACTCCTGTCCCAAGGACTTCTCATGCCGATCCAGAGTTTCCGGCGTTCGGACCCGCTGTCGCGATCGGTAAAAGCCGTACAATGCAGACGGGAGGTGCATCAATGTCGTTGCACGACGGATGGGCCGCGCTCCATCTGGAGATGCCACCGCGCGTTCCGCGGACGGAGTACTCGGCCGAGTTTCACTGGGATCTGGTCAACGCCGTCACCGGCGGCAACGCATTCGAAAGCTCGGAGCCGGAGGTGCGAGAGCAGGCGTCCGAGGCGTTCGTCAAGGCGTGGAACTACGACCTCGTCTGGAACACTCTGATTGCCGCCGACGACTTCGGACCCTGGCGGACCCGGATGGGCCAGGGGATCTACCGGGCGGACGGCGCGGACTGGGATGACCGGGTGTCGAGCCCCTTCTGCTCGCCGGAGGAGGTCCTGCGGTTCGATCCGCTCGACGCGCTGCCGCATCCCAAGCGAAGGGAGCTGATCGACCGGTTCGAAGCCGACTATAAGGAGCAGCAGCGGAGGTTTCCCGAAGCCCTCGCGATGACCGGCGTGTACGTGACCTGCATCTCGGGCCTGATCGACCTCTTCGGCTGGGACCTGATGCTCACCGCCTGCGGGGAGGACCCGGAGGCGTTCGGCGAGATGGCCCTCCGCTACGGCAAGTGGTTGGAGCCGTACGTCGAAGCGCTCTCGGAAGCCGACGTGCCGGTGGTCATGCTCCACGACGACATGGTGTGGACGAGCGGCGCGATCTTTCCCCCTTGCTGGTACCGCGAGTTCGTCTTCCCCTCGATCAAGAAGCTGGTTCGGCCGCTGAGAGACGAAGGGAAGCGCGTGCTCTTTACCGCCGACGGCAACTACACGGAGTTCATCGCCGACTTGGTCGCTTGCGGACTGCACGGGTTCGTCATGGAGCCCGCCACGAACCTCGCATACGCCGCCGAAGAGTTCGGACGGACGCACGTCCTGGTCGGAAACGCGGATACGAGGATCCTTCTTCGCAATGATCGGGATGCCATCCGCCGGGAGGTCGAGCGCTGCATGGCGATCGGCAAAGGCTGCCCCGGCTATTTCATGGCGGTCGGAAACCACATACCGCCGAACACGCCGGTCGAGGCGGCCCTGTACTACAACGAGGTTTACGAGGAGCTTTCGAGAAGGTAGATGCGGGACTTCCTCGCACGGGGCGGTCTGTGGGTCGTCGCCCAGGCGGTGGTCCTGGCTGCGGCCTTCGGGATGCCCTACGTCCTGCCGGACTCCGTCCTCCCCTGGCCGCCCGGGACCCGCGCCGTCCGCGAGGTCGCCGGCGTTGGACTGATGGTTGCGGGGCTGCTCGAAATGGCATTGGGCGCGCTTCGCCTGGGGCGCGGTCTGACGCCGCTTCCGAAGCCGACCTCGAACGCAAGCCTGGTCAGATCCGGGATCTTCGCCCGGGTTCGGCACCCGATCTATGGCGGGATCGTCCTGCTGGGGATCGGTGCCCTGCTTCGGGACGCCTCGATGCTGCCTCTTCCGTTGGCGGTC
>DASWVS010000357.1:0-2841 GCA_036401135.1 Fimbriimonas sp. | reverse complement strand
GAACCAGCGGCGTCGAAAGCCCGGCGAGGAGCAGGTACGCCTGCTCGTAGCGGTGCCAGTGCTGGTTGCTGCCCCGCCAGCCCATCGCCAGGGTTCCGAAGAGCACCTTCGACTTCATATTCCGCGCCTTGTCGCGCAGGGTGGCGAAGTCGGGGATCAAGCCCATGAACCAGAACAGGAGCGAGACCGTGAAGTAGGTGCTGACCGCGAAGACGTCCCACATGAGCGGCGACCGGAACTGCGGCCAGACGCCCATGATGTTCGGATAGGGCAGCAGCCAATACGCGGCGACCCAGGGACGGCCGGTGTGGAGCAACGGATACATCGCCGCGCACATGACGGCGAATACCGTCATGGCCTCCGCAAAGCGGTTGATCGAGTTGCGCCACTGCTGGCGCATGAGGAGCAGGATCGCCGAGATGAGCGTTCCAGCGTGGCCGATACCGATCCACCAGACGAAGTTGACGATGTCGAACGCCCACATCGTGGGCCAGTTGTTGCCCCAGATCCCGATGCCCTGGTAAAGCAGCCAGGTCACCGAAGCCCCGAGGGCGTTCACGCCGAGGAACCCGATCAGGAAGAAGATCCACCACGGGCGCTTGTGGCGCTTCTGGTTCAGGATCAGCGAGTCGATGCTCGAGTCGAGCTGCTCGTACGTGTGCTGGCCCGTGATCAGGGTGTCGTTGAGGGGGCGTTGTGACATGGTTAAGCGCTCACCGCCGACCGGATGTTCTCGTTGGGGTTGCGCAGCTTCGCGAGGTGCGACGTGCGCGGACGGGTCAACAGTTCCTCGAGAAGCAGGTAGGCGCGCGGATCCTCGCGGAGCCGGCTCACCTCGCTGTTCTTGTCGGCGATGTTGCCGAAGACGATCGTGTTCGTCGGGCACGCCTGCTGGCACGCGGTGACGACGTCGCCGTCCCGGATCTCGCGCCCGGCCTTCTTCGCCTCGATGCGGGCGTTGTTGATCCGCTGCACGCAGTAGGTGCACTTCTCCATCACGCCCCGGCCGCGAACGGTCACGTTCGGGTTGCTCGACATGCGGAGCATCTCCCGCCCGAGCCCCTTTTGCGAGTGGATCGGCCCGGGGACCTCCTTTCGCTGGAAGGTCACGTTGGCGAAGTTCGGCTGGTTGTCGCTGTAGTTCAGGTAGTTGAACCGGCGAACCTTATAGGGGCAGTTGTTCGAGCAGTACCGGGTGCCCACGCAGCGGTTGTAGACCATCATGTTCAGCCCGTCGTGGCTGTGGACCGTCGCCGCGACGGGGCAGACCGGCTCGCACGGCGCCTTTTCGCAGTGCACGCACATGAGCGGCTGGTAGGTGACGTCCGGGTTGTCCAGGTCGCTGCCGCTGTAGTACCGGTCGATCCGAATCCAGTGCATGTTGCGGTGGCGCTTGGTCTGGATCTTGCCGACCACCGGGATGTTGTTCTCGCTCTGGCAGGCGGTGACGCAGGCGTTGCACCCGATGCAGGTGTTCATGTCGATGGTCATCCCCCACTGGGCGATGTCCTTCGTCTCGAAGATCTGGTCGGGGTAGAGGTTGTTCTTGTTGAACTCCTCCCGCTTCTCCTCGGTGTGCTCGATGATCTCGTCGACGTGCTGCAGGTAGTAGGCGAGCGTGTAGTCGCGGACGACGTCTCTTTGGTCGAGGTTGTAGTCCCGCTTGGGATCTCCGACCGGCGTATCCGGGTTGGCTTCCGTCTTGACCTTGTCGTCGTTCAGCGGGCCGTGGCTCTGGGTCGTCGCGAGGGGGTAGAGGCCGGGGATCTTCTCGAGGGTGCCGGGGGCATAGTCCAGCCCCGTCGTCGATCGAAGGAGGTAGGCGTTGAAACCGCCGCCGTTGTCGGACTTGCCTTCGCCGTCCTCGCTGAGCGACGCGGTGGCGACGGTCCCACCCTTGGTACGACCGTAGCCGAGGTGGACCGTCACCGTCTCGTCGGCGTGGCCAGGCTGGATCAGGACTCCCGCCTCGACGCTTCGCCCCTCCACCGTGATCCGGACCTTCTCCTCATCGCGGACGCCCAAGGTCTGGGCCGTGCGGGGGCTGATGAAGGCGGCGTTGTCCCAGGTCAGCTTTGAAACCGGCTTGGGAAGCTCCTGCAGCCAGCCGTTGTTCGCGTACCGGCCGTCGTAGACGCACGGGTCGACGCGGAACGCGACCTCCGTTCCTCCTCCGGTCGGGATAAGGGGCATCCCTCCGCCGGAGGCGCTGAGGGTGACGGGTTTGGAAGCGCTGTTGGCGACGACGCCGTCGTGCACCGAGGCGTTCCAGAAGCGCTCGAAATCGGCTCCGCCGAGCCCGGATCGTCGCCAGGTCTCCCGGACCAGGTCGTATCCGGCGAGAGGACGGTCGGTCATCTTCGCAAGGATCTCGATGGCGCTCCGGCTGCCGAACAGGGGGGCGATCAGGGGCTGGATGATCGTGGCGGTGCCGTCGAAGGCGCGCGCGTCGCCCCATGCCTCCAGGTTGTGCGAGAGCGGCAGGTGCCACTCGCAGAGCGCGGAGGTCTCGTCCTGGATCTGCCCGGCGTGGATCTTGATCCGCGCCTTCTGCAGCGCTTCGGCGAAGGCGAGGTCCGCCGGCGCGGTGTAAACCGGATTCGTGTCGATCATGAGCAGAAGGCTCACGCCGCCGCCGTTCAAGTCGTCCACCAGTTGGGAAAGCGATCCGACGTTCGGGCGTTGGTTCGCCTCGACCGGTGCGATGTGGCGGACGGTCCTCCCGAAGTTGCCGAGGGCTTCGTTGATGCGCTGCCCGAGGGCGTGGACTGCGGGGGGCTGGTGTTTACCGACCACGACCACCGACTTCCCGCGGTTTTGAGCCAGGTCTTCGACGAGCGC
>DASWVS010000356.1:0-2970 GCA_036401135.1 Fimbriimonas sp. | reverse complement strand
CGAGGAATGCCGGCATCAAGAGGGCAGCACCTGCCGCGGTCGTTCGTACGAGATCGAGTCGCAGCTGCCAATACTGCTTGTCCAGCAGCATCGAGGTTGAAGAGATCGGAAACGCGATGATATGCGCCGCGTACGCAGGGGCAAGGTAGAGAATGAGGAAGCCGGCTGGCCGCCACTCCTGCCCGAAGATGATCGGAACGAGCATGGGTGCCGCAAGCGCAGCCACCGCTACGAGGCCAGCCGCGCGGAAGCACTTGCGCACGATCTGGTCGAACAACTTGGTCAATCGACCTTCCTGAACCGCTCGAAGAGATTCGCCGCGATAGACGTTGCTGTAGGAGGTTCCCAGGAGCATCATCGGCAACACGATGAGGCGGACGGCGACGGAAACCTGGCCGGAGGCGGCGAGATCGTAGTACAGCGATGCCACGAGGACCGGCAGGTACATCCAAAGGGTTTGTAGAAACACGGAAGGCGTGCTAGCCGTGGCGAAGCTGCGATAGCGACGACCTGCATCGAAGCTCTTCCGCAGCGAAGTATGCCGAAAGATCGCGAACTCGGCCTTCCTTCTCGCCACCATTGTCAGGAACGGCCCCTGGCCCCCCGATGACGACACGATCGATCCCGCGACAAGTCCAAGATGATGAAGGGGAGTGAAGGCCAGGACGACCTGTGTGAGCGACGCGCCGACCGCTTGCGACAAGCGCGAGCGCGACATGCTGGCGTACTCGCGCATACGGATCGCCCAGCAGTTCAGAATGGCAAAGCTCCCGGAGAGCAGCACCGACACTGCGAGGAAATAAGGAATGGGGCCGCCGACTGCGTGCAGAAGAGCGGGCGATCCCGAAACTCGGGCGGCAGCTGGGACGAGTAATAGGACGATCAGCGCGACCAGAAACGTCAACAGAAGCCCGAACACTGAAAGGGAGGCGGCATCCTCCGAGGAGCGGGCCACAGGTATGGCGGCGGAATATTGAAACGTCGCCAAGACCGCCAGCACCGATAGCACGGACGTGAAAGTGCCGTAGAACCCGAAGTCCGCTGGGGAATAGATCCGGGTCAGCACCGGGGACACGAGAAGCTGGAGGATCTGCGCGAGGAGCGTTCCTCCTGCAAGCAACGCCACGTTACGGCCAAGCTCGTCACTCCCGCGAAGGAGCTTCTTCAGGACCAATCGTTCCTCCGACCCGGCTTTGAGCCGCTTAAGAGGTGGCTTCCCGGACTTCGACCGGTAGAACCCTTGAACGGTCTCGATCCGCAGAATGAGGCTTGTGTCATGAATGCTTGGATCGGCCCGCGGACGTCCCGACGTTCTCCCCATCGCCGTAGCCGTAGTAACCGTAATAGCCGTAGTAGCCGTGGCTGCGAAGACTGACTCGGTTCACCGCGCTCCCGATCACCTTCGCTCCCGACTGCTGGATCATCCGGTACGACATGAGCAGCTGCGGCTTCGTCGCTTGGTCGAGCGCCACGACGATGGCCACTCCGTCGGCAAGCGTGCTGATCACCTGCATGTCCGAAATGCCGATGCAGGGCGGGGCGTCGAGGACGATGTAGTCGTATTGACCCTGCGCCTCGCTCAGGACCTGCCGGCAGCGGGCGGAGTTGAGAAACTCGGTCGGGTCGGGTGGGAGCGGGCCGGCGGGGAGGCAGTCGAGCCCGTCCCACTCGGTCGACCGGATCGCCTCAGCAAGGCTCGCGGTTCCGCTGATGACCGAGGAAAGCCCAAGCTCCTTCGACACGTGCATCTTCGTGTGGACCGTCGGCTTGCGCAGATCGGCGTCCACAAGTAGCACCCGCTTGCGGTCCATCGCCATCGCGATCGCTAGGTTCGAGGCGACCGTCGACTTGCCCTCGCCCATCGTCGAGCTCGTCACCGCGATCGTCTTCAGACTCCGATCCGGCATCGAGAAGCCGATGTTGTTCCGCAGCATCCGGAACGCCTCGAGGAACGCGTGCTGCGGCGCCGCCTTGCCCACGTAGAGGTTGCCGTCCTCGGTATTCGGGCTCTCTACCTCAGGCACCAGGGCGAGCGTCGCCAGCCCCGTGAGCCGCTCGATATCCTCCGCCCGGTGGATCTTGTTGTCCAGATGGTCCGACACTAGGCCTGCGGCCACGCCGAAGACCAGCGCCAGGAACAGGCCCAGGATCAGGTTCCGCTTCACGTTGGGCGAGCTCGGCTCGAAGTTCGCCTCCGCCTGCGCCGCGATCATCCCGCCGGGGAGGCTCGAACGCTCCTCGATGAGGAGCGAGTAGTACCGCTGCGAGAGCATCTCGTACGTCGACTTCAGGACGTCTACCCTCTGCTGGAGCTCGGCGAATCGCCGCTCCTGCTCGGGGTACTTCATCAGCTCCTGGCTCACGGATCGCGCCTGGGCCTCGACCGCCGACTTCTTGGCCGCGGCGACGATCGCGTCGGCCTTGGTCGCCGAATACTGAGTCTGGAGCTGCACCAGCACTGGGTTGCGCTGCGTCGTCTGTCCGGAGACGGTCTTGGCCGAAAGCCGCTCCAGACGCTTCTCCGCCGCCTCGATCTGGTTCTCAACGTCGGTCCGCTCCGGCGAGCCGGGGGCAAAGACCTGGCTCACCTTGGCCAGCTCCTTCTGGAGCTCCAGGATGCTCGCCCGGACCGTCGCGTACTCGGGGTTCTCCGCCACCGTCCGCTGGTAGTCCACCTCGGAAGCGGTCGAGCGTAGCTGGGCCGTCAGGTCGGCGAGCTTCAGCCGCGCCGCCTTGTCCTCGGCGCGGGCGGCGTGGAGCTCGTTCCGCAGGCGGGCCGAAGCGGCGGCGACCTCGTTCACCTGCGCGCTCGGGGCGATCATGCCGCTCGCCTGCTTATAGGCGGCGAGGCTGGCCGAAGCGGCGGCGAGTTCGCTCTGGGTGCGGGAGCGCTCGCGCTCCACGTACTCGCGGCCCTGCCGCGTCGCCTGGCTGTTGCGCCGGAGGTCCAGCTCGAGGTAGGTCTGCGCG
>DASWVS010000355.1:0-3700 GCA_036401135.1 Fimbriimonas sp. | reverse complement strand
GCCAGGGCCGGAAGGCAGCAACGGTAAGTCGGTTCACTGTGCGATGCAGTGTTCCCGGCGCTTCCGTTCACGGTTGTCTCCTCGTACGACGCGCCGTTTCCAGGGCGTTCGCCAGGGAGAGAAAAGGGTCGGCGAAGGAGCCGACATCGTGGTAGCCTCAATAGGAAGCCTGTGGCAAAGCGTCCGCCGCGACGGCGGCCTCTGCATATTCCGAACCCGTCTCATGAGCAGCGTCTCTCTCTACCGTAAGTACCGCAGCCAGACGTTCGGGGATCTGGTCGGGCAGGACCATGTGGTCCGGACGCTGCAGAACGCGATCACCTCCGGACGCGTCGCGCACAGCTTCCTGTTCACCGGCCCGCGCGGAACCGGCAAGACGTCGACCGCGAGGCTGCTCGCCAAGGCGCTCTGCTGTGAGAAGGGCCCGACTCCGGAGCCGGACAACACTTGCCCCATTTGCCAGGAGATCACCGCGGGGACGTTCGTCGACGTTCTCGAGATGGACGCGGCGAGCGAATCGGGCGTCGAGCAGATCCGTGAGACCATCGTCGAGGTCGTCGAGTACCGGCCGATGATCGCCCGCTACAAGGTGTTCATCATCGACGAGGTCCACGATCTCTCGGCGAAGGCCTTCGACGCGCTCCTGAAGACGATCGAGGAACCGCCGAAACACGTCGTCTTCATCCTGGCCACGACCGAGTACAGCAAGGTGCCGTCCACGATCCGGTCCCGCTGCCAGAAGTTCGAGTTCCACCGCGCGACGATCCAGGAGATGGTCGGCAGGCTGAACTACGTCGCGGAGAAGGAGGGGGTCCAGGCCGATCCAGCGGCGATCAATGCGATCGCGAGGATGGCGGACGGCGGGTACCGAGACGGCCTGACGCTCCTGGAGCAGGCGATCATCACCAGCGTCGACGGCCATATCACCCTCGAACAGGTCTTCGAACAGTTGGGCATGGTTTCCGAGGAGACGACCGATCAGCTGCTGCTCGCGATGAAGGCGGCCGACGTTACGGCGATCATGTCCCTTCTGGAGGCGGTCGCGCAGCGGGGAAGGGATCCGCGGGCGTTGCTTGAATCCATGCTGTACCGCCTGGCGGACCTGACACGGGCGTCGTACCAGATCGATACGGGGGGCGATGCGGCGCAATCCGCGAACCTGCACGAGACGGCCGCCCAGATCGGGCGCGAGACGATCGTCAGGCTGCGGGGCGGCCTCGCCGAGGCCCACAAGGATATTCGCGACATCTCGCTTCCCCGGCTCTGGCTCGAGGCCGAGTTGGTGCGGCTGGCGATCGCCGCGTCGAAGCAGTCCGAGCCGATGCCCGCGGCGAAGCCGCCGGTGGCCAAGCCGGCAGAGAAGAAGCCGAGCGCCTTGGAGGCGGCCGCCAACCTCGTTAAGCCGTCCCGACCCACCGAACCCGCCCCAAGCCCGAAAGCCGCCGAACCCGAACCGGACGTACCGCTCGCCGAGCCGGCGGGGCCGGGTGCGACGCCGCGAAAGGAGCCCGGGGAGGTCTGGAGCGCCGTGCTCGAGTGCGTCAGCGAGCGCTATCAGGGCAAGGCGGTCGGGCTGAAGCTCATCGGCTCCACCGTCAAGGGGCTTCAGGACAACGTCCTGACCGTAGCGCTGCTCCGACAGATGGACGCCGACTGGTTCAACGAGGCTCCGGTGCGAATCGGACATCTGAACAAGCTCGTCCACGAATTCGGCGGGCACGGCTGGAGCGTCAAAGTGACCGCAGACCCAAAAGTGCCCCGGCTTGACGAGCCCCTTTCGGTAGAATTGCCTGCAGAAGGGGAACGGCTCGACCAACTGGCCCGAGAGGTGTTTGGCACCTAGCCCCTGAGTCGGACAGAACCGCCGCGGATCCACAGGCGCCTGACGTCCGCTGTGTTACCATCTGGAGACAACGATGAAACTACCTAAGAACTTCGGCGGACAGGGCTTTGGCGGCATGATGAAGCAGATGCAGGATGCCATGGCCCAGGCCCAGAACCTCGAAGCCCAACTGGCACAGGAGCGCATCGGCATCGACAAGGGACCCATCAAGGCGATCTTCGACGGAACCGGCCAGATGCTGTCGCTCAAGATCGACCCGACGATCGTGGATCCGGAGGACGTCGAGATGCTGGAGGACATGATCGTGAGCGCCGTTCGCGACGGGTTCAATTCGGCGACCGAGCTCCGCAACGCGCGCGTTCAGGGGATCCTGCCGAACATGCCTGACATCCCGGGAGTGTAGCGCCCGGCGGCGTCACGGCAGAGGCTCAGAAGACGTAGAAGAAGCGAACCCCTATGCTCTTCGCCCGACCTCTTGCCGAACTGATTTCCGAGCTCGAGAAGCTTCCGGGTGTCGGGCCGAAGTCCGCTCAGCGCCTGGCCTACCACCTCCTGCGGCTGCCGGAGCACGAGACCACTCGACTCGCGGACGCGATCGTTCGGGCGAAGTCGAAGCTCAGGTTCTGCGAAGAGTGCCAGAACATCAGCGAGAACGTACGGTGCGAGATCTGCCTCGACGGGCGGCGCGACCGTAGCCTGATCTGCGTGGTCGCCGAGCCGCGGGACATCGCGGCGCTCGAACGGATCCACGAGTACCGAGGCACCTACCACGTGCTCCACGGGCTTCTGAACCCCATGGAGGGCGTCGGTCCCGAGCAGCTCCGGGTCAAAGAGCTAATCGCCCGGTTGGGCGACGGGCATGCTCACGAGGTGATCGTGGCGACGAATCCCACTATCGAAGGCGACGCGACGGCGCTCTACCTCGCGAAGCTGCTGAAGCCGATCGGTCTGAAGATCACCCGCCTCGCGCACGGGATGCCCGTGGGCGGCGAACTCGACTACGCCGATTCGGCCACCCTGCTCAGCGCCCTCGAGTATCGGCGCGAGATGTAGCGGCGGCTCAGGCCTCGCCGTATCGGTAGCCTTCGAACACATCCGTGTCCGATGCGGTGTCCTTGCCGAGGAGCTTGACCAGCTCCGGAACGTCGATGATCTCGGCGTCGGGGGCCGGATCTTTGGCGGGTCGCTCCTCGGGGGCGGGATTCACTCCCTGGGTGCTGGGCGGAACGTCGCTGGCGCGTCGGATCCAAACGGTGCGCCAACCTGCCTGGATGGCGGGCTTGATGTCGTGGTGGTAGGAGTTGCCGAGGAAGAGGATCTGGTGCGGCTCGCAACCGACCTCGACCTCGGCTCGACGGAAGACGCTCATCCGAGGCTTGCCCTCTCCCATCTCGCCTTCGATCAGGATGCTCTGGAAGTAGTGGCCGATGCCGAGGGTGGCGATCTCCTGTCGCTGGATGTCGGCCGGGCCGTTCGTGATCAAGCCGAGCGGGTAGTGCTCGCGGAGCACCTCCAGCGTGTGTTCGGCTCCGGGAAACAGCTTCAGCGCTTGGTTCCGGTTGGTCCCGTAGGCTTCGCTCAGACGCCTTGCGAGCGGTTCGTCCACGACGTCGATCCGATGGAGCATCCGTCGCATCAGCTCAGTGCGCGTCGGCTCGCCCTGCTGCAGGTAGTCGTCGTACCAGCCGAGCTGCTTGATGGTGGGACAGAACTCGCGGAACTCCTCCGCCCAATGCCCGACCATCTCCTCTGTCGTCCAGCCGGCGATCGGGATGTGGTCGAAGGTGGCGCGGAGCCCGGCCTTGCATGCGTCCCAGTAGCCGCAGAGCGTATCGTCGAGGTCGAAGAAGATCGCGC
>DASWVS010000354.1:0-5059 GCA_036401135.1 Fimbriimonas sp. | reverse complement strand
GCCGAACGTCTTCGTGGCGATCGTGATCACGGTGATCGCGGCCTCGATCGGCGCGGCGGTGCGGGACATCGTCAGCGCGTCGATCGGCGGCCTGGGATACGGGCGGATGCTCGCGAACATCGCCGGCGGCGCGATCCTGGTGATCGGCGTCTTCGCCGCGTTGAACCAGCTCGGCGTGGCGCCTGAAGTGGTGAACGGCATCTTCTATGCGATCCTCGCGATCGTCGTCGGCGTGAGCGTCGTCGCGATCGGCGGCGGCGGCATCCAGCCGATGCGCCAGCGATGGGAGACGGCCCTCAACCGGATGGACATGGAGATCCCGCGCGTGAAGGAGCAGGTCCAGACGAACCAGCTCATCGAAACCTCGCGACAGCCGTCCATGGCGAACGATCCGCTCGACGTGCCGAGGTCGGACCAGGGCGGCTACGTCTCGTAGACCGAGGTTTTTACCTCGGTTGGCCAGTCCCGAACCCTCATCCCAACCCTTCCCCCACAAGGGAAGGGCTCCGGAAGCCCCTCTCCTGCCAGGAGAGGGGTTGGGGCGAGGTGCCGCCCGGGTGCAACCGTAGCCGCGGGACGGCTCGGGGCCGCGTTGCCTGGACGAGAACCTCGCGCCCGCGACCCCTCATCCCAACCCTTCCCCCACGGGGGGAAGGACTCCGGAAGAGCCCCTCTCCTGCCAGGAGAGGGGTTGGGGTGAGGTTAACGCCCGGGTGCGGCTCCCATCGCCGTAGCCTCGGCAGCGCGGATGGGTGCCAACCTAACGACCGCGACAGGCTTATCCATGGGGCTTCGCAACCGCTCCGCGTCAGCAAAAGCTACGGCTGAATCGAGAGCTCCCTGAGTCGGCGGTCGAGGCTTTGGCGGGATTCGGCGAGGAGGCGCCTTGCTTCTTCCAGACAGACCATCTCGAACCGCACGGGGTCGCCCGGCGCCAACTGCCCCAGCCGGTCGTGGTCGACCTCGGCGACGACGCCGATCTTCGGGTAGCCGCCGATGGTCGGACCGTCCGGGCCCAGTACGACCGGTGCTCCCGCGTTCGTAACCTGGACCGTGCCGACGCAAGCCGGTTCGCTCGTCAACTCGAAGCCGTGGGCGAGGGTCGGTCCCTCCAAGCGCGTGCCGACCCGGTCGCGAGCGTGGGAAACCCGGTACTCATGGCTCAGGAACGCGGCCAGGTCGAAGAGCTGCGCCTGCGGGCCGGGCAGCAGGCGGAACGTTCCCCCGCTTAGCGACGACGGAAGGTCGGACAACCGTCGGCCCCGCCCCGTTCCGAGCGCGAGGTAGACGGCGAAGCCGGACCTCGCCTCGACGTGGACGCGCTCTCCTGCCGCCACCTCCCACGAGCCGTTCGTTGCTTCGGACCGGCCGCCGATCCTTACGATGCCGGCGGCGCCGACGATGCCCAGCGTTCCCGCCCGCGCCACGGTGAGTTCCGACGAGCCGAGCAGCTCCCAGACAGGCGAGCCTGGATCATTGCCGACGATCGCGTTCGCAAGCTGCGCCGACTCGTGGTCGAGGGGCCCGCCTGGCGGGACGCCGAACTTGCGCAGGTCGAGGAGGGGCCGGCTCTGTCGCGAGAGGAGCCCGTACACTTTGAGGGGCTCGATCTCGGGCCGTCTACTCGAACCCAACTTCGAACCCCTCGTCCAGCAAGGTCTTCCTCACGAGTTCGGCGAAGTCGAGACACCCGGGCGTATCGCCGTGGAGGCAGATGGAATCGACGAACGGCGCGAGCCGTTTGACCTGGTTGCGGATCTGGTCCGGCTCCTCAAGCACCGCCCCAGGCTCGCTTCGCGGGACGAGCGTCCCGTCGTCCCTCAGCCGTCGGTCGGCAAAACCTTCCCGGATCAGGAGCTGTTTGGCGCGCCGGGCGGCTTCGCCGTGGGCGGTCGCCTCCAGCCCCATCAGGGGCAGCCGGTGGACGCGCAGGATCATCGTGAGGGACTGCAGGCCGGGAGTGCGGGCCAGGTAAAGCCCTCCCGCGTCGTAGGAGGGCATCCCCGGCTTCGGGTCGTCCCAGCCCTCCGGCAACAGCACGGCGGTGTCGTTGTAGAAGGCGCCATGGGGCTTGACGTACGCCGGGTCGGCATACCGGACGAACCAGCGCGTCTGCCGGAAAATCGAGTCCAGGTATTCGCGCTCCTGCCCGGGCGCCATCGGGCGGCGGCCCATGAACTCGCGGTCGGGGTAGCCGGGATGCGCCCCTACCCGTACCCCCTTGGAGCGGCAGAGCTCGACCGTGTCGAGGGACAGCTGCTCGGAACCGGCGTGCACGCCGCAGCTCACGTTCGCGGACGTGGCGAATTCCAGAAGCCCCTCGTCCCACGGAAAGCCTTCCCCGATGTCGACGTTCAAATCGATCTGCCGCATGCCGACCAGGTCGGAGACCCTCAAAGCCGCTCCCCTTCCCGGGCCCTGAACTCGTCTTCCTCGATCGGCAGGAAGCGGACGATGTCGCCCGCCCGGATGGGGAAGAACCGATCCTCCACGTCCACCAGGACGACCGGCGTCCGGCCCAGGATGGACCAGCCGCCCGGCCTCGGCAGCGGGTACACCCCGGTTTGCCGGCCGGTGACGGCGACGCTTCCCCTCGCGACCCTCTGCCGAGGAGTACGCAGCCGGGGGAGCCCGCTGAGGGCGTCCGGAAGGTAGCCGAGATACGGAAAGCCCGGGCAGAAACCGACCGCGAAGCAGCGGTACTCACCCGCCGCGTGCAGGCGGACCACCTCCTCCGCCGACAGCCCGAGGGCCTTTGACACCGATTCGAGGTCCTCCCCGTATTCGTAGCAGACGGGAATCGTGTGGCGCCGCTCCCGGCCAGGAGCGGACGGCGACGCTGCGACGACCTCCAGGGAGTCCAGATCGAAGGACGCGTCGAAATAGACGCCGACGGTGTCGTAGCATGCGACGGCCTCGATCAGCCCCGGCAGCGACGCCGCCTCCAGGGAGGAGGCGACCTCCACCGGATCGCGGGGGACGTCCCGCAGGATCGCCGCGCCTTCGCCGAGCCGATCGACCCTCATGCCTTGCCGATCGCGAGCTTCTCCCCGAAGAGGCGCCGGTTCCGCTCGGGCTCGAGTTCCTCCTGAAACCGCCGGACCATCTCGAAGGCGTCGCTCTCGAACTGGTGGCTTCCATCGATCTCGCCCTGCCAGATGTTGTCGAGCACCCACTCGGGCACAGGTAGGAAGACGATCCGCTCGGGGGCTTCGAGCGCGACGCAGAGGATGAGAGGAGCGCCGAGGGGGTCGGGGAAGATGAACTCCAGGTGGATCGACTCCGGCTCGTAGTGGGTCGAGCCCATCTGGGGCGCGCCCTTCGTCCTGGACTCGATCAGCATCGTCTCGTCGAAGTGGCCTTCGCGAGGCGGATGGCCGGCCTTCAGATCCTCGAGAATGGCCAGGCGCCGTTCGGCGACGTATTGGTTCAGTCGCATTGGAGCATTGTAACGTCAAAGCCGGCTCTTCGACGCTCCCTTTTCTGGATGTACGGGCGTCGTTTCCCCTCCTTCCGTTCCGTGCGGAGATCCGCCCGAATCTCGGGCGATTCGATCGGCGAAACGGATTCCGAGGGCCTGCCGAACGTAAGCTAGAATCGGATATCGAAACTATGAGAAGCCGATGGAGCGGTGCCCTTGCACTGTGCTGCGCCCTAACAGGCATTGCGGGAGCTAATCCCGATACCCCGAAAGAGAATTCAACCCAGCGTCGCGAGCTCGTGGTCTGGGGGATCGGGCTCGGACCCGACACGAAAGGCACCGAGGCGGTGATCCGCGAGTTCGAGAAGCGCCATCCGGACGTTCGCGTACGGACGCTCAGCATGGGTGCCGGGCGAATGAGCCCCCAGAAGCTCATGACCAGCATCGTGGGCAACGTCCCGCCGGACGTGATCAACCAGGACCGGTTTACGATCTCCGACTGGGCGAGCCGCGGGGCTTTCATGCCGCTCGACGGTCTTATCCAGAAGGATCTGGCCAGGAACGACCCCCTGACGCCGAAACCGGAGCAGTATTACCCGGCGGTCTGGAAGGAGGCGAGCTTCGGCGGGAAGGTCTACGGCATCCCCACCAGCGCCGACAACCGGATCCTTTTCTGGAACAAAGCCCGGTTTCGAGCGCGCGCGAAGCAGTTGCGGGCGGCGGGCCTCGATCCGAACCGGCCGCCAAGGACCTGGTCCGAGCTTCTGTCCTACAGCAAGGCGCTCACGGAGTACGACAAGAACGGGAACCTGAAGAACGCGGGTTTCCTGCCCAACTTCGGCAACGTGTGGCTGTATATGTACGCGTTCCAGAACAACGCGTCCTTCATGTCCGAGGACGGGCGGACCTGCACCCTGTACACGCCCGAAGCCGAGGAGGCTCTGAAGTTCATCGTCGATGGATACGACCTGGTCGGCGGATACGAGCGTGCGCTCGCGTTCCAGTCGGGTTTCCAGGGGGGCGAGAACGATCCCTTCATCCTTGGCAAGGTCGCGATGAAGGTGGACGGCGACTGGATCCTCTCCGGTCTGGCCCGGTACGCGCCGCAGATGGACCTGGGTGCGGCTCCTCCGCCGGTTCCGGACGACCGGTACCACAAGCGGGGCCGGTTCGCAAACGAGAAGGACACGTTCGTGACCTGGTTCGGCGGCTTCAGCCTGGCGATCCCAAAGGGGGCGAAAAATCCGACGGACGGCTGGGAATACATCAAGTTCGCAACCAGCACCGAGGGGCGGCTGATCGAGAACCGGGCGCAGAAGGCGTGGGAACGGCGTCGCGGCCGAAGCTACATCGCCCGCCTGCAGGGCAGCCAGGAAGCGAACGAGGCGCTCTTCCGGGAGATGAAGCCCGCCGATCCGAAATTCGCGGCCGCGCTCCAGCAGCACATCGACCTGTCGAAGTCGGGACGGATCCGGCCCGCGACGTTCGCCTCCCAGCCGTTGTGGGACGAGCACGTCCGTGCCCTCGAGGCGGCCAGCTACCACAAGATGTCGCCGAAAGAGGCGCTGCTCACGGGCCAAGCGGTCGTGCAGCGCGAACTCGACAACTACTTCGGCCAGTCGGCCTACCGCGAGATCG
>DASWVS010000353.1:0-10041 GCA_036401135.1 Fimbriimonas sp. | reverse complement strand
TCGGGGGCTGGAGCAGGAGCGTCACCACCATCAGCGACAGCGGCACCCGTTCGACCATCCGGTACCAGGTTCCCCAACAGACCAGGCTGGGGATCAGAACGAGGTAGGCGATGCCGATCCAGGCGGCGGGGCCCGCTTCCTCGAACCGCATGGGGAACCACTGGGGGAAGAGGATCGGCGCGAATCCCTGCAGGGTGGCGGCGCCGACGACCTGGTAGGCGAGGACGGTCATCCCGGAAGCGCGCCTCACCAGCCGCGCGCCGAGAACGGCGACGATCGTTTCGAGCACGACGGCGGTGAGATAGATGAGGTTGCCCCGCGTATGGCCGGCATCGAGCTCCGGAAGGCGGAACCCGATACCGACGATCCAGGCTCCCGTCAGCCCGAGGCCGATGGCGAGGAGGCGCTTCGGCGTCGGCCGCTCTCGAAGCAGGACGAAGGCGAGCAGCGCCGTCCACAGGGGTGCGGTGGTGTTGAAAACCGTGCCCTCGACCGTCGAAGTGCCCTGGATGCCCAGGTAGTAGAGCAGGTGCGCCGGACCGAGGAAGAGGACGCCGAGCACGAACGCCTGCAGAGAGTCCCGTCGGGCGGGCCAGACGGACCGGGTCGTTCGCCGATACCACGGCGTCGCCAGGAGCCCGAAGAGCAGGATGGCGAGTAGGCCCCAGCGGATGAACGCGACCGCCGCCGGGCTCATGCCGTCGTCGGTGGCGACGCGGACGACGAAGTTGACGGGCGCCCAGAAGACGTTGAGCATCGCCAGGACCAGAAAGATCCGGCGCGTCTCGTTCGGTGCTTCGGGTTCCATGCCGCGTCCGCTAGTTTAGCGCGAGGCGTGGAGCGTGAGGTTAGTCGAGGCGCAGGAGGGGCATCTGACGGACTTCGGCTTCCGACTCGCCCCGTTCCGTCCTCACTTTGACCGTCTCGCCCTGGAAGGCGGCTTCGTTGCGAAGCATCGCCGCGCCGATGTAGCCGTAGTCGGGGGAGAGGGCGGCGCTCGTCACGACGCCCGCGTCTTCGCGGCGCACGTGAGCGACGCTCGCGCCTGCCTCTAGCGGATCCTCGCTGAGGAGCGCCATCCAGGTCCGGTTCGTGTGACCTCGGCTGTGCATGCGCATCAGCACCTCTTGGCCGGTATAGCAGCCCTTGGAGTAGGAGACATAGCGCGCCTCGAAAGCGGGGCCCATCTCCGGGGGGAGCGTGCGGCTGTTCATGTCCGAGCCCCAGGCGGGGATGCCGGCCTCGAGGCGGGCGATTTCGAACGCCTCGCGTCCGATCTTGGGCCAGGCGTCGGCGATCTTGGCGATCGTGCTGCGGGCGCTGGCAGGGATCCAGACGTCCCAACCGCCCGAGCCGGTGCGATCGGAGCGGGTCACGAAGACGGAAGCCTTTCCGACGGCAACCTCGCCCGCATCGAGTTTGGGAAGTTCCAGAAACTGGCTCAGATTACGCGTCGCATTCGGCCCTTGGATGGAGAAAAGCCGGTACTTCGACGTAAGGTCTTCGGCTCGAACGTCTTCGAGGACCACCATCTTCTGGACCCGTTCCAGAACCGCCGGGAGCGTCTCCCGGGGGCAGGCCATCAGGAATCGGTCGGAAAGAGCCCAGGCGTCGAGCACGGAGCGGAGGTGGCCGGTGGACTCGCAGAGGCAGAAAGAGGCGAAGGTGCCGGGCGTCAGCTCCTTGATATCGTTGGGGACCTGACCCTGCAGCCATCCTTTGCGGTCGTCCCCGTAGAGGGCGACGAGACCGAGCGTCTCGAGTTCGATCAGCCCGCAGTCGTCGCGAAGAAGATCATAATCCCTGGTGACCGCATCCTGGGCGGTGTTAAGAAGGTCGGCCATGGCTGGTCTGAGTCAACGCGCCGAGTGCGGTGCGCGATCGCCGCACCGCGCGGCATCATTATGAACTACGCTGGTTCTGCGACGCGAGTGACACAAGGATGAACGTTCTTCTGCTCGGATTGTTCGGCGGGCTCTTCCTGTTCGGCGGATCACAGGTCCGAAGGTTCGAATCCGAGGCCGCGAAGGAGATCGCGTCGAAACTCTCGGGACCTGAAAAGAGGGTCTCGGTCAAGGTCCGGCCGGCAGGCCTCTCAGGCGCTTTGGCCTCGGCGACGATCCAGGCTTCCAGGTTCGAGACGGAAGGGCTGCCGCTGTTTACGGAGCCGGACCGGTCGACGCGCGGAGTCGTGCACGAGTTGCGGATCCGTCTTTCGGACTTCTCGCTTCGGGGGTTGCGGATCGAGCAGCTCTCGGCGACGATCCCGGACTGCCGTTTCGACTACGCGCTGGCCGTACGGCGACACCAGATCCGGCTCTCGAGAAGCGGTGTGGGACAGGGAACGGTGAGCCTGCTCGCGGAGGACCTCGAGCGGTACGTGCTGCGCAAATTCTCCGAGATCAAGCGCGTCGAGATCGAGATCTCCGGCGGCAGGCTCCGCGTGAGCGGGTACGGCGAGTTCCTCATCGTGAGCACCAACTTCGACGTCGATGCGACGCTGCGGGCCGTGGAGGGGACCCGCTTCGTTCTGGAGGACGCGAAGGTGCGGTTCGACGGCAGGGAAGCGGAGCCGCTCGCCCGCGACGCGCTGTTGGGGACGCTGAACCCGATCGTCGACCTGGACCAGGACCTCGAGCTTCACGGGGCGATTCTCGTCGACCGGATCGTTCTGGAGGAGGGGAGGATCGTCGCCTCGGGCACGACCCGAATCCCGATCAAACCATGATCCCGGCTAGCCGGGATACGCGACGCCGCCTCCGGGCACCTGGGTCCCCTCGCACACCTCCTTGATCGTTCTCAGCGCTTGCCGCAGGTTGGCGTTGACGCTTTCCGCGTCCTCCTTTTTCGAGTCTCCGGAGCGGGCGCCGTGGGGAAAGAGGACCCGGACGATCAGTTGGCAGCTTCGCGTGTCGCCGGTCACCTGCAGCCACCCCTGGCATCGCGTTCCGCTCCGGGCCGCCCACTCGAGGCGGCGGCTGTCCTCGTCGATGCGGAGGATCTCCGTTTGGGCGGACGTTCCTGGCTGGGGGTCGTTCGAATCCTCGCAGATTCGGTGGGTCGGCAGGTATCGCGGGGTGTTCTCGGGATCGCTCAGGAACCCGAACACGTCGTCGGCATCGGCGTTTACGGTGATCACGCTTCGGTACTCGCTCATTGGAAGTCCGTCTCCTCTGCAAGTGGCTGCGTCTATGAAGGGAGCGACTGGCGGGCTGTTCCGCATTTAGGGAGGTTTTTACGCAAAGGCTGAACGGACGCTCTCTCCGTCGCCTCGGGAGGCTGCTGCAGAAGCCGGTAAGCTGGTGAGGTGCCCCCTGCCGTCCAGTTCGACGACATCCTAACGGCTCGTGCCCGCATCGCCGACGGGGTTCTCGCCACCCCGTGTTCGGAGTCTCCGGCGCTCTCGTCGCTCTGCTCCTGCACCGTTTTCAGCAAGCGCGAGTACCTGCAGCGGACGGGCAGCTTCAAGGAACGAGGCGCACGGAACGCGCTGCTGCAGCTGTCGCCGGACCAGAAGAGGCAGGGCGTGATCGCCGCCAGCGCGGGCAACCATGCCCTGGCCCTCGCCTACCACGGGCTGGATCTGGGGATCCCGGTGACGGTCGTGATGCCGGTGTTCGCCCCCCTCGTGAAGCAGGAGCGTTGCCGGCAGTACGGCGCCCGGGTGGTCCTGTCGGGCGGAAACATCGGCGAGGCGAAGGAGGAGGCGGACCGGCTGGCGGGATCGGGCGGGTTATCTTACGTGCACGGGTTCGACGATCCCGCGGTGGTGGCGGGAGCGGGAACCGTGGGCCTGGAGATCCTGGAGCAGGTGCCGGACGTGGAATCGATCGTGGTGCCGGTGGGCGGCGCGGGATTGATCGCCGGGCTGGGGCTGGCGGTCAAAACGATGCGCCCCGGCGTCGAGGTGGTCGGAGTCGAGCCGACGCGCGCGGCCTCCTATACGGCCGCCTTGGAGGCGTCGGCGCCCGCGACGGTGGCGATGGAGCCGACCCTGGGAGACGGTCTAGCCGTGCCGACCGTCGGCCCGAGGGCTTTCGATCTGGCGCGGGAGGTCGTCGACCGGGTCGTGTGCGTGGACGAGGAGGCGATCGCGCTCGCGATCCTCCGGCTTCTCGAGTTGGAGAAGGGGGTCGTGGAGGGCGCGGGGGCGACGCCGCTCGCGGCGCTGCTGTCCGGGAAGCTGCCGGACCTGTGCTCGAAAAAGGTCGTCCTGGTACTGGCGGGGGGAAACATCGACCCCGGGGTGCTGGGAAGAGTGATCGAGTACGGTCTGGTGGCCGACGGGCGGCTGTCGCAGTTCCGCGCCTCGATCAGCGACCGCCCGGGCGGCCTGGCTACCCTGGCCCAGCAGATTGCGGCGAACGGAGCGAGCGTGAAGCAGATCACCCACGAGAGGGCGTTCGCCGAGCCGGACGTCTCGAAGGTGGAGGTCCAGTGCATCGTCGAGACGCGCGGCCACGACCACCTCGAACGGCTCCTCGCCTCGCTCGAGTCCGCCGGCGTCCGCATCCTTGCCCACTCCTGAAGCAGCGCGCTAAGCTGGGAGCGGATGGACAATCTGGTAGATCGCAAGATAGCGAGGTGGATTTTGGCGGCGGTCGTCCTCGGACCTCTCGTAGGTGGAGCGGTCGGCTCGCTCATCGGCCTTCTCCTCGGCTGGCTGGCCCCGGGCTATTACCGCTCCGTCCTGGTTGGAGGCCGGGAACCCGGCTTCGATCCCGTCCAGTCCGGGCTCGGTTTGGGAATGACGCAAGGAGTCATGGTCGGAGCGGGATTGGGCGTGCTGGCGGCGTTCGCCCTGGCGCTTCTGAGAGGCGCGCCGGTGGACACGGGGGCCGCGCGGCCGCGGCACCGGATCGGGTTTCTGATCTGGAGCACCGGGGTGACGCTTGCCCTTCTTTATCTGGCCGCCTACTGGTACCTGTTCCACGCGAGTACCGAGCCCAGCGTCCGCGTTTTCCTTTCGGACGGGGAAATCCGGGTGAACTCCTACTCGCACCATGCGGTGGAGGTGCTCGGCTTCGTGCGGGGAACCGACCGGGCGCTTCTGAGCGAGCCCGTGCTTCTGGTCTCTAAAACCGGCTGGTCGGGCTCGTTAGAGAGCCTGCGGTGGAAGGACGATGCAGGCATGCCGGTTTCGGTGGAGCCGGACCAGTCCATCCAGGCGATCTACCGGCTCCTCCGTGTCACCTCGCTCTAAACCGGGTCGTCTCCAGCGCGATGGCGCTCGATGCGGGGTTCGCCCTCCAGTTCGCTTCGGATCGCCTGGAGCGAGTCGTCCAACATCTCCTGCAGGCTTCCGTTCGGCTCTCGGAGGAGCCGTCGGTACCGCTCGTTGGTCGCGTGGTCGGGGCCGGGCTCCAGGCTCACGACCAGGTGGATGTCCGATTCCCGCTCGTCGCCTTGGACCTCGATGCGTCCCCGATAGTCGACGTTCGCCTGCGAGTCCCAGTGGATCCGCATCAAGTCTCGGTCGACGCGCCACACGGCGCCGCCGGTGAAGTGCTCGGCAGGGCAATCGCCCTCGACGTGGATGTTGCCCGTTTCGTCGACCCGCGCCCGAGCCATCGCCGGGACGTAGCGCGGGACGTTGTCGGGGTTGCTCAGGAAGTCAAAGGCGGTTTTCGCGCCGACGCCGACATGAAGTCTGCCCTGGTATTCCATTCGAATGGCCTCCGGAACCGAATAGGCGTAGGGCGATCGTCGCCGTTTTTCTGTTCCGGGCCAGCGGCTAAACTCTCGGTGATGAAGCGCATCGCGGTCCTGGGCTCGACCGGAAGCATCGGCACGCAGACCCTGGACGTCATCGCCCAGTTTCCGGACGACCTGAGAGTGACTGCGCTGGCCGCTCGCTCGAACGAAGCGCTTCTCGACCGGCAGGCTTCCCGGTTCGGGGTGAGGAACACCGTCCTTTACGACCGCGACGGAATGGACGAGCTGGTTCGGCTGGCGACGCTGGACGAGGTCGATTGGGTGGTCGTGAGCGTCGCCGGGGTCATCGGTCTGCTGCCGACGGTCGAGGCGATCCGGGCGGGGAAGGACATCGCGCTCGCGAGCAAAGAGGTGCTGGTCGCTGCGGGCGAGCTCGTCATGCCGCTGGTGCGGGAGCACGGAGTGGCGATGACGCCCATCGACAGCGAGCACAGCGCACTGTTCCAGTGCCTCCAGGGGTACCGGCCGGACCAGGTCGAGGAGCTGATCCTGACCGCGAGCGGCGGGCCGTTCCGGGGGAGGGACAGGAAGAGCCTGAAGGGGATCACGGTCGACGAGGCGCTGAACCACCCGACCTGGAACATGGGGGGGAAGATCACCATCGACAGCGCGACCCTGATGAACAAGGGGTTGGAGACGATCGAGGCGAGGTGGCTTTTCGGCGTGCCGATCGACCAGGTGAACGTGGTCGTACACCCTCAGAGCGTCGTCCATTCGATGGTACGGTTCCGCGACGGGAGCGTCCTGGGACAGATGGGATGGCCCGACATGCGCCTGCCGATCGCGTACGCGCTTCTTTACCCGGAGCGGAAGCCGAACCGCCTTCGTCCGTGGAACCCGACGGAGACGCCGAACCTGACGTTCGAGGAGGTGGATTCGGAGACCTTTCCCAGCATCGGGATCGCAAGAGGGGCGGCGAGGATCGGCGGTACCATGCCCTGCGTGATGAACGCGGCGAACGAGGAGGCGGCGAACGCCTTCCTAAGGGGGGAAGTCGCCTTTCTCGACATCCCCCGCGTCGTCGAGCGCACGATGCAGGAACACAGACCAGAGGTCCCGACGTTGGACAATCTGTTGCGGGCGGACGCTCATTCGCGCGCCGTCGCACGTAATCTAATGAAGGGCCTCGCCCAATAACCCATGGTTGTCCTCGAATATCTCTGGATCGCGATCGTGTTCGTCACGATGATCTCGATCCTCGTCGCTGCCCACGAGCTTGGCCACTACCTGTTCGCCCGCCTGTTCAACATGGGCTGCGAGGAGTTCGCGATCGGATTCGGCAAGCCCACGCTGGCGACGTGGATGCGCCGTCGCTACAAGATTCCCCTCAAGCCGGGCCAAGATCCGATGATCTCGCAGGTGAGTGAGGGATCGGCGCTCGAAGGGGGTGACAAGCCGGTCGAGCGGCGACTGGTCGACGACGGAACCGCGATCGAGGAGGTCACCGACTTCACGGTGCGCCCCTGGCCGATCGGCGGCTTCGTCAGGATCAAGGGGATGATGCCGGAGGAGGACCAGAGCGAGACCCGTATCCCCGGCGGATTCTACAGCAAGCCGCCCTGGCAGCGGCTCATCGTGCTGTTCGCAGGACCGATGTTCAGCGTCCTCGCGGGAATCCTCGTGCTCGTTCCGCTCTACATCTACAAGGGGATCGACAAGCCGGTCGACCGCCCGGTGCTGGGCGAACTTGCGAAAGAGGGGCCGGCCGTCCGCGCGGGCCTCCAGAAGGGGGATCGGATCCTGACGATCCAGGGGCAGCCGATCTCGACGTTCTACGAGGTGCTGAGCATCGTTCGCGAGTCGCCGGAAGTTCCTCTCCGGTTCGAATACGACCGTCAAGGCGAGCGGAGAACGACGGTCGTGACACCCGTCAAGGACCCGCACCCGACGATGATCATCGGTCCCGGATTGGTCCCGACTCCAGATACGAAGATTCAGGCGAAGATTGGGGCCGGTTGGCAGGTCGAGACGGTGCAGCTTCCCTTCAGGGTCGCCGTCGGGGAAGCGTTCCAGCAGCCGGTGATGGCTGTCAAAAGTCTGGTGGCGGTGTTCGCGAAGCCGGCCCGTTTCGAGACCCAGATGGGCGGGCCCGCCACGATGGTCGCGGCCACCGGAGCGCTCGCGAAGCAGGGCGTGGACAAGGTGCTGTGGCTGGCGGCGATGCTCAGCATCTCGATCGGCATCATGAACCTCCTGCCCGTGCCGCCTCTCGACGGCGGGCAGATGGTGGTCGCGTTCGCGGAGATGCTGCGCGGGGGGAGAAGGCTGAGCATCAAGAGCCAGAGCCTCGCCAACGTCGTGGGCGGCCTGTTCGTCATCGCGCTCATGCTCGGGGCGGTGTCGGTCGACATCAAGCGCTTCATCGAGGCCCCCGGCAAGGAGGCGGCGATGAAGCGCCAACTCGAGGGCAAGGGCGGCAAGTAGTCAGACCAGGACCAGCATCCGCGCCACGGTCGTGCCGCGGAAGCGGACCTGGATCGCCCGCTTGACGGTGAGGGTGTAGCCGTTCCAGGTCAGCGCCGCCCCTTCGAGGGTCGGATCGTCGAAGGCGACGTAGGCGACGCGGATCGGACGGGCCGCCGCTCCCAGCTCCGCGCTCGTGAGGTAGGTTCCCGCAAACCCGGAGGACATGGGGGCGAAGATGCCGGTGCGAGTGTCCCCTCCCGACACGTAGGGCTCGCCGAGGCGTTGGACGATCTTCCTGAACCGCCGTTGGAGGGCGGTCACTCCGTCGTCTCCCCGCGCGGAACGGACACGACCCGCGAAAGGGATCTTCGATAGGGGGCGAGGCGGGCGTCGGCCTGGGTTCGAAGCGACTCCGCATCCTGCGCCGCCTTGCGGGAGAAGAGTTCGACGCCGTTGAGGTTGAATCCTTCGGAAGCGCCAGGTTCGCGCGCCACCTGGAGCACGAACTCGGCGCAGACGATCTCAGTCGCGCCAAGGTTCAGGGCGGTCAGGATCTCGGCGTCGCCGAGAGCGGCGGCTTCGAGTTCGTGTTCGATCACAGGGACGAGTTCCGCGATCAGGTTGTCAATGGCGGTGTCGTATTCGGTATCGCCGATCCCGCACTTTTCCTTGACGCGGGATCGGGTGACGGTGAGGGGCATGAGATCTCCTTGGCTCGAGGCTAGCGCTCGACGCCCATCCGTTCCGCGAGCTTCTGCAACAGAGCCGAGTTCTCGCGGACGTTGAGGGTGAGGCCGTCGATGGCGGACTTGAACCCGGCGTTCACCTCTTCCTGGCGGCTGAGGGCCTGCTCGAGGTAGGTGACGAACCGGTCGGTGACGGCCTTGTTCTGAGTCAGGGCGAAGCGGACAAGGGCAAAGGCGGAGCCGACAAAAGCTCCGAGCAGGGTGAGAAGCTCGATCAAGTAATTCGTTGAAACCTCCTTAGGGTTGCTGAAACTTCGGTTGTTGAGGCTGCATTCACGCGCCAATCTGAGCCGCGACCCGCCGACAACGCATCCCTCGGGCAGTGTCATCGTTGCCTCGGTAGCCTCGCAAAGCTCGGTGGGAGAGCACCCGATTCATCAGCTGCCGAGGCTTTCGCCGAGAAACCTGCACAAGCCTCGGCAGCGGAACCGGCTAGCGTTCCCGAAGATCGACTCGTCCGGCTGCCGAGGCAGCCTCCGCGGTTAACGGCTCAGTATCTGAACGGCGACGAACGCCAGCGAGGCGGCCCAGAGGACGAGGCCCGTGAGATAAACGGTCCGGTCGACGCTGCGATCCCGGAAGCGGGGGATTAGCGCCCCGAAGAGGTACGCGAGAAACGCCGCCGCGTGGAGCATGCCCGCCGCTTTCAGGATCGGAAAGGCCATGTCGAACCGTCCCTGCGTCCCGATCAGATAGGCGACCAGCGGGTACGGCGAGAGGGCGGCGAAGACGAGGGCGACGATCTGACGAAGCCGTTCAGGCACGATCAAGAGTATGAACCCCTCCTTCAAGACGCACCACCTGGAGGAGAGGGCGGCTCAACGGGGGTTCGCCGGGACTCCGCCAAGTTCGTAGCGGCGCACGTACGGTGCAGAGAGCATGACCGAGGCGATGTATTCCCGGCGGACGGCGATCTGGGCGGGACGCATGGCGAGGGTGTTGGTTCCCATCCCCAATCCGCTTCTCAGGCTGCGCATGTCCGGCTTGGTGCCTTGGGGCAGAGGCCTGCCGTCGAGGTCGATCGAGCCGAGCGGTTGCCCTTTGGCGTCCAGGGGCGAGTACATGAGGCTGGCGTACGTCTCCCCGCGCACCTTGGAGCGGATGTTCACGCCCCCCGCCGCGATGTCCTCGATCTTGGCGATTTCGACGGTACCGCGGCCGATCCTGGCCTTCG
>DASWVS010000352.1:0-7920 GCA_036401135.1 Fimbriimonas sp. | reverse complement strand
GAACCGGAGGCTCGTCGTCGACGGCATGATCGCCGTCGAAGGCCGGCCGTCGATGGTCGTCGCGGCTGGACTCTACATCTTCGTCAAAGCCGCCCTCGGTCGGAGGTTCGAACGCAGCCGCGAGGTCGGCCGGTACGGGATCAAGTGGCAGCCGGAGCCTCTCCGCACCGCGGCGGGCTTCCACTACGAATACGGCGAGGATTTCCAGCGACCCGAGTTCCCGAGGCCTCAGATGAAGTTCGACAACTCCACCGTGTCCGACATCCTCCGCGCCTTTCTCGGGAGACAGGAGATCCGCCAGCAGGGAAGCCGCTGGGCAGGCGCCCTCTGCGAGAGGTATGGCCGGTGGCTGCCGGGTTGCGCGCACATCTACGGCTACGAAGGAGGCGAGGAATGAGCTTTCCCGGTTCCCCCCGGCTCGTGAAGGGCGGGCTGGTCCTGCTCGACCCGGAGACGGGGGCGCAGCGCCGCGTCATCAACCTCCAGTACAACCCGGACTCGGTCCAGCGCACGCTCCAGCCGATGCTCGCCGGAACCGACAACGGCGACCCGTCCGAAGCCTTTCGGATCAAAGGCCCACCTGTGGAGACGATCCGGCTCGAGGCCGAGATGGACGCGACGGACCTGCTGGAGCACCCCGACCAGGCGCCGGGCGTTCTCGAGGATGGGCTCGCCGCCAATCTGGCGGCCCTTGAAACGGTCGTCTATCCCGCCTCGGCGGATCTGCAGTGGAACCGTCTCCTCGCCGTACTGGGAATGGTCGAGATCCTTCCCGTGCAAGCCCCGCTCGCACTCTTCGTCTGGAGCCGCAACCGGGTCGTTCCCGTGCGGATCACCGAGGTTTCCGTCACGGAGGAAGCCTTCGATCCGGACCTGAACCCTATCCGCGCGCGCCTCTCGTTGGCTTTTCGCGTTCTCTCCGTCAACGACCTCGCTTTCGAGTCCCTCGGGGCATCGGTCTTCCTCGCGTATCAGAAGCGAAAGGAAAGCCTCGCTTCGACCCGATCGGGCGACCTCCGAAAGCTGGGGGTGGACAGCATCCTATGAACCCCCTCCCATTCCCTCCGAACAGCCGGTATTTCGCCGCCGACACGCGCCAGACGGTCGTCGACGGGCGCACCTTGACCTACCTCTCTCGGCGGTTCGTCCCTCCGCCCGAGCGGTTCCAGACGTTGGGCTACCACCAGGTCCAAGCGGGCGATCGGCCGGACCTGCTCGCCTACCGCTCTCTCGGGGATCCGGAGCAGTTCTGGAAGATCGCGGACGCGAACGCCGTCCTCCACCCGATGGAGTTGACCGAGGTGGTCGGCAGGCTGGTCAGGATGACGCTGCCGGAAGGGACCCCCGGCCCTCAGGAGGATCGCTGATGCTCAAGGGGCTCTACCTGACACTGCTGGTGGGACCGGCCGTGCCCCAGCCCGTTCCCCTTCCGGTGCTCGATTCCCTGGTGAGCGCGCAGGTGACCACCTCTACCGGCGATCGCTCCGGCTTCCAGCTTCAGTTCACGTATGGAAAGGCTTCGGCGATCGGAGCCGGCCTCCTCCCCGCCGGGTACTTCGATCCTGGCGTCAGGGTCATCCTGATGGCGACCGTCAACGGCATCCCCAACGTCCTGGTGGACGGTCTCGTCACCCGTCAGGATGTCTCGCCGAGCAACACTCCCGGGGGCTCGACCCTCACCGTCACCGGCGAGGATATCGCCGTCGCGATGGACCTCGTCGACCTTACCGGCCAGCTCAAATACCCGGCGCTCCGTCCATCCGATCGCGTGCTGACCATCCTCGGGCGCTACGCCGCGTTCGGCGTGGTTCCCAAGGTGGTCCCAAGCCCGCTCGAAGAGCCTCCGAACCCGACCGAGACCACCTTCGGGCACGAAGGGACCGACTACGCGTACGCGAAGCGCCTCGCCGACGAGGTGGGCTACACGTTCTACATCGAACCCGGTCCTGCACCCGGCCTCAGCACCGCCTACTGGGGACCGGAGATCCGCCTCGGCGTTCCCCAACCGGCGCTGAACATCAATATGGACGCCGAAACCAACCTCGAGTCGATCAGCTTCCATTACAACGGTCTGCAGGGCCGGAACGAGATCGCCCTCGTGCAGCAGGCCCAGACCCGGGTGCCGATCCCGATCCCGGTTCCCGACATCAACCTCGTCTCCCCTCCCCTTGCGGTTCGCCCGGCGGTGAAGCTGAGGACCGCCCAGGTCCGCGAGACCGCCAACCTCTCGCCCATCCAGGCGATGGCGAAGATGCTGGGCAGCGCCAAAGATGCCGCGGAGGCGATCGGTGCTTCCGGATCGCTCGACGTCCTGCGGTACGGCCGGATCCTGAAAGCGCGCGCCTTGGTGGGGGTCCGGGGTGCAGGGATCGCCTACGACGGGCTGTACTACGTGAACAGCGTGACCCACGACATCCGGGCGGGAGCGTACAAGCAGCAGTTCAGCCTCTCCCGGAACGGGCTCGTGCCGATCGCGCCGGTGGTGGTGCCCTGATGCCAGGCGAGCGCTTCTTCGGCAAGTACCGGGGGCTCGTGGTGAGCAACACGGATCCGCTGATGCAGGGCAGGATCCAGGCGCAGGTCCCGGACGTGCTCGGGATGGTCCCTTCGACCTGGGCGCTGCCCTGCCTGCCTTTCGCCGGGGCGCAGCAGGGGCTGTTCGTCGTGCCGTCGGTCGGCGCGGGCGTCTGGATCGAGTTCGAACACGGAGACCTCGACTACCCGATCTGGACCGGAGGATGGTGGAGCACGCAGGCGGAGGTGCCCGCCCTCGCCGCCGCAGGGCCGCCGGGTGTTCAGGCCTACGTCGTCCAGACCCAGGCCCAGGCCCAACTGATGCTCAGCGACGTGCCCGGCCCGACGGGCGGAATCCTGCTCAAGCTGGCCTCCGGCGCGATGATCAAGGTGGACGACACCGGCATCGTGATTACGAACGGGCAGGGAGCCACGATCTCCCTCCAGGGACCCACCGTCACCGTCAACGGCGGGGCGTTGGTCGTGACGTGAGGCAAACGATATGCCAGGACCTCTCTACAACCTCGGTGCGACGGTGATCTGCCCCCACGGCGGGCAGGTGGTCCCCAGCCCCTCCTCGTCGAGGGTCCTCCTCTCCGGCATGCCCGTCGTGTTGCTCGGCGACACCTGCATGGTCGCCGGTTGCGCCTTCACCCTCCCCGGTCCCAAGCCGTCTCCGTGCCTCCGCGTGCAGTGGACCACATCGGCGACGCGCATCCTGGTCGAGGGGCGGCCGCCGCTCCTGCAGGATTCCGTCGGCCTCTGCCTCAGCCCTGAACAAGCCCCCCAGGGTCCTCCCAGCATGGTCTCCCTCCAGACCCGCGTGACCGGAACTTAGCCATGGACTTCGCCTATCCGCTTCAGATCGATCGACGGGGACGCACGGCAGATTGCACGTACGAGGCCCACGTGTCGCAGATGATCCGGCAGCTTCTGTTCACGGCTCCCGGCGAGCGGGTGAACCGCCCCGCCTTCGGCTGCGGACTTCGGCAGCTGCTGTTCGAGCCTAACAGCGGCCTCCTCGCCGCCACGACCCAGCTGCTGGTCCAGGCGTCGCTCCAACAGTGGCTCGGCAACGTCATCGACGTCCTCTCGGTCGAGATCCTTGCCGAAGACTCGAGTCTGAACGTGACCGTCGCGTACGTTCTGCGGCGGACGAATCGGAAGGTCGAGGAGACCTTCGTGCAGGAGATCTGATGGAAAGCGTCGTCTTTTGCGGGAGCGAGTATCGACGGGAGAAGGTGCGGGCGGGTGGCACGCTGAACGGGATCGACTACCTGGAGGTCGAGCACCCTTCGCAGACGACGCTCGAGGTCGTGTTCCTTCTTCCCCTTCCGCCCCTTTCGAGCGCGAACTTCCGCCTCGAGGGCGGGGTGCGGGTTCGCGGAGTCGAGGTGCTGGGAGCCGCGGTCGCGGGCAACGTCGCAACGTTGACGCTGGACCGGCGCGGCGACTTCTCCGACTACACATTGAAAGTGGTGGCCGGCGCGACCGGCGACTCCCCACCGGCGGGGTTCGACGCCCGCCTGTGCACGCTCGTTTTCAACTTCAAGGTCGGCTGTCCGAGCGACTTTGATTGTCGGCCGGATCGGGACTGTCCGGAGGAGAAGCCGGAAGAGGCGGCCATCGACTATTTGGCGAAGGATTACGCAACCTTCCGTCGCCTCATGCTCGACCGCATGACGATCACGGTTCCCGACTGGCGGGAACGGAACCCGTCCGACATGACCGTCGCCATCGTCGAGGCCCTCGCCTATGTTGGCGACCACTTGAGCTACTTCCAGGACAGCGTGGCGACCGAGGCGTACCTCGGCACCGCCCGGCGTCGCACGTCGGTCCGCCGTCACGCCCGGCTCCTCGACTATCGCATGCACGAGGGATGCAACGCCCGAACCTTCGTGTGCCTCGAAGTCGCGAAAGGCTCGCCTGCAGACGGCGCGGTCCTGCCAAAGGGCACCCGGTTTCTCGATCGTTCGAGCGGCGAAGGAGCGCGGGTCGCGTCGTCCACGCTCGACGCGAGGGAGGTCCTGCCCGTGGCTTTCGAGGCGATGCACGACCTCGCCCTGTCGTCGGCGCGGAACCGGATCCGGTTCCATACCTGGAGCGACTTCGACTGCTGCCTCCCCCAGGGAGCCACCGCCGCAACCCTCGTCCGGGAACCTGGCCTGGCACTGGCGCCGGGCGATCTCCTCGCGCTCTACGAGGTGCCGATCTTCCGGGTCGTGAAGAGCGTCGGCGATCCCGCCCGGGCTGCTTCCGAATGCGCCGAGATCGGTGCCATCCCCAGCGAGGACGGGACCGCCTGCTATGTGATGGTCCGCGAGCAAGCGGTTTCCCAGCGCCACGTGGTTCGGCTCAAGACCGTCGAACCCGGGCGCGACGCTTTCGAGGGCGTCGACGTATACGAGGTCTCCTGGTTCGCCGAGGACGCCCTGCCGTTCCCGCTCTGCCTCTCGATGACCCAGGGCGGGGACGCGTATGCCGACGTTTCGGTCGCGTGCGCCAACGTCGTCCTCGCCGATCAGGGACAGACGATGCCGGTCCAACCGCTCGTCCCGGATCGGCCGAGGCCGGGCGAAGCCTTTCTTCCCACGCTGGAGTCCATCCACCTGACGTTCGCCGCTCCCTACGACGCGGACACGGCTAAGGCCGAGAGCGCTTCGGCGGCAGTGTCCACCCACCCTCATCGATCGCTCGCATCGATCCGGCTCCGCTCCGGGAACCGGACATGGCAGGCGATGCCGGACCACCTGCGGTCGGGACCGTTCGACCCGCACTTCGTCGTGGAGGTCGAGAACGACCGGAGCGTCAGGCTCCGATTCGGAGACGATGTGAACGGTTCGAACCCCGATGCCGCAGACGTTTTCGAAGCCGTCGTTCGCGTCGGTACCGGACGAGGAGGGAACGTCGGTCGGGACACGCTCTCTCGCGTGGTCTTCGACGCCGACGGGATTTTGAACGTCTGGAACCCGCTGTCCGCCACCGGAGGCGTCGATCCCGAGCCGCTCGAGGAGGTCCGACAGTTCGCCCCTGAGGCCTACAAGATCCAGGAACGGGCGGTGACCGAGGAAGACTACGCCGCCGTCGCCGAGCGCCACCCGGAGGTGCAGTCCGCCTTGGCGCGCTTCCGCTGGACCGGCAGCTGGTACACGGTCTTCCTCGTCGTCGACCGCGCCGGCGGCCGATCGGCGGCGAGCGACCTTTCCTTCCGCCGGTCGCTGCTGCGGCACATGGACCGTTACCGGATGGCAGGGGTCGATCTCGAGCTTCGCGACCCGCTCTTCGTGCCCCTCGAGATCGTGCTCCACGTCTGCGTTTCGAGCGGCTACTTCCGCTCCGACGTCGAGCGGCGACTACGCCGTGCGTTCATCGAATTCTTCGATCCCGACCGATTCACCTTCGGCCAGGACGTCTACCTCAGCCAGATCCTCGGAGCGGCGATGGGGCTCCCCGGCGTCGACCACGTCTCGGCAACGACCTTCAAACGCTGGGGCCAAACGCCGAACGACGAGCTCGCCAAGGGCCGCATCGGGATCTCGATCGCCGAGATCGCCCAACTGCGAAACGACCCAAGCTTGCCGGAGAACGGTCGGATCGGCTTCGAGATGGAGGGCGGGCTTTGACGCGCCTCGACGACTGCGGATGCTGCGGGCGCGGCCCCGAACAGCGCCCAGGGGTCTGGAACAGCCCCGGGCTGTCGCGCATCGGCTACCGGATCGACCGTTTCGGCGCGTTCAAGCGCTCGATGCTCGACGCGCTGAACCGCCAACCGGGTCTCGGCCGGCTCGCCACGCGCGACGATTCCGACGCCTCGATCGCATTGATCGACGCCTGGTCGACCGTCCTCGACGTCCTGACCTTCTATCAGGAACAGGCCGCGAACGAGCACTACCTCAGAACCGCAACCGAACACCGCTCGCTGCTCGAGTTGGGGAGCCAGGTGGGGTACCGGCTTGCGCCAGGAACGGCGGCGACGGCTTACCTTGCCTTCAAGCTCGACGACTCGGCACAGGCGCCGGAAAGCGCGCGCTTGGATGCGGGCACGAAAATCCAGAGCCAGCCGGGGCAGGACGAGCTTCCCCAGGTCTACGAGACGCTCGAGACCGTCGTCGGATATCCCGCGTACAATGCCATGCCGGTGCGGAAATACGCGCCGGACAAGCTAGCCGAAGGCCGGGCTTCGGCGAGCTTCGAGGGGAGCGCCTTCGACGTCAAGATCGGCGATACGCTGCTCTTCGCCGCCTCCGCCAGCGAGATGGCCTTGGCGAAGGTGACGGAGGCGAAGCGCGACGACGAACGAAGGTCGACCTGGCTGGCCTGGACGCCTGCCCTTCCCGACATCGCGGATCCCGAAGTGTTCATTCTCCGACTGAAGGCGGCGATCTTCGGCTACAACGCGATCGACTACAGCGCGCTCCCCCTCACCCTGACGATCGGAGACGTGAGCCCGAAGGACGGCGAAACCTTCATCGAAGGGCCCTATGCGGGCCAGTCGAAGTCATGGGCGGATGCGGCGCTGACCGGCGATGCCATCGACCTCGACTCGCTCTACCCCTCGATCGCCGTCGGCTCATGGGTCGTGCTGCAAAACGAGAAGAACACGCGACTGTTCAAGGTCGACGCGACCAGCGAGAGAGTGATCAGCCGGTTCATGCTCACGGCCAAGGTCACGCACCTGGACCTGGACCAGAGCGCTCTCGAGGTCTTCACCCCGAGGGACACGGTCGTCCTCGCCCAGAGCGAGAAGCTCCAACTCCACGAAGCTCCGATTCCAGAACCCTTGGTCGGCAAGATCCTGGATCTGGACGCCCCTCCCCCCGAGAAGGGGCGCAAGCTGCTCGTAGTCGGCAAGCGGCCCTACGCCGTTCTCGCCAAGGGGGGAGGCCTCCAGGACAGGGACGGCACCAAGCTGGCAACCCTCGCTCCGAACGCAGTCGTCCGAGTGGAAGAGGCGCCGCGCGATGGCAGGTTCCTCGTGAGGACGAAGGAGGGCACGGTTGGATGGCTCCAGGCCGACGAAAACGCCGTTCGGTATCTGCCCGCCCATGAAGACGATCCTGCCGACCAGGGGGAGATCGTCGAGACGGTCCACGGCTTCGAGCTGGCTCGGGAACTCAAGCACGCCTACGACCGAGCCTCCAGCGTCGTCTACGGGAACGTCGCGTTCGCCAGCCACGGCGAAAGCCGGGTTGAAGTGCTGGGCAGCGGAAGCGCCGTCCCCTTCCTGAAGTTCGAACTGAGGGAGAAGCCGCTCACCTATCTCGCCGGCGCCACCGAAACCGGATATGAGAGCACCCTGAGGGTCCGCGTCAACGACGTCCTTTGGTCGGAAACGCCGACACTCCTGGGTTGCGGAACGATGGACCGGGTCTACACCGCTCGCGAGGACGATCGACTCGCCACCCG
>DASWVS010000351.1:0-5940 GCA_036401135.1 Fimbriimonas sp. | reverse complement strand
TGTTGCAAGAATCACCGAGATCAGCAGCACGTCCGAGAAGAGTTTCGAAGACGCCATCACCCAGGGAGTCGCCCGCGCCACCCGCACCCTGCGCAACGTCAAGAGTGCTTGGGTCAAAGAGCAGGAGGTGCGGATCGAGGGCGAGAGGATCACTTCGTACAAGGTGAACATGCTGGTCACGTTCGTCCTCGACGACGCGGACTGACGGCCACCCCCGAGGATCGCCGCCTCGTCGACTAGGCGGCGATCTTTTCAGCCTCGAGACCGTCGCGAGGGAAAAAACGGGAAAGGATCCACCGACGGCCCCGCTTCTCCACGACGCCCGTCACCACGGCGGCGACGCCCACCGACACCGCCCCTGCGGCCAGGATCGACACGTACGGGTGCAAGCCCGCCTGGTACCCGCCCCGGATCACGACGTACCCGATGTTCTGGTGCATCGCATAGAGGGCGTAGGAGACCGAACCCAGCCATACGAGCGGGCGTGCCGCCAGCCACTTGCCTTTCGGGCTGAGGACGAAAAGGAATCCGCCGATGAAGACGAACAGGCACGCCGCCTCAAGCATGCCCGTGGCGAAGGCGTGGACCGCCACCGAAGCCCCCATCCATGTCAAGGCCCGCTTTTGCCCTTCGACGCGATAGAAGTAGAGCATGATGCCGGTGGCGAAGAGGGGCAGGTAGACCAATCCGATCTGCTCGATGGTGCCCGCCAGCTTGTCGGCCGGCGTCTCGGGAGCAAGCGCTTTCAGTCCGTGCAGGAAGGTCAGAAGCATGAGCCCGGCGGCGCCCACCTTGGCAGCCCGCCGGAAGGATAGCCGGGCGGGGAAAAGCAGGAGGCAAACCGTCACGTAGAACAGGACTTCCACCTGAAGGCTCCAGTACACCCCGTCGACCATCGGCACGCCGACGAGCGTGGGGAACATGGTCAGGTTGATCGCCGCGTCGCCGAGGTGCACTTCCCTTCCCGGCAATCCGAACACCGCGACGGTCGCGTAGGTCGTCAGGACGCTCGCCCAATACACGGGCATCAGGCGGGCGAACCGCTTGACGAAGAACTCGCGCCGGTCCGCGACCTTCCTCAGCGTCATGAAGATCACGAAGCCGCTGAGGACGAAAAAGAACTCTACGGCGAGGTCTCCTCGGGAGAGGAAGAGCCGCATGCGGGCGTCATGCCCATAGATCTCGTCGAACCGAACGGTGTAATGGAAAAGGAGCACCGCCAAGGCGGCGAGGCCACGGCACGAGTCGAGGGCCAGCCAGCGCGCCGGATGCGCAGAGGACCGATGCTCGACCACCGCCTTCTCGAGATCCAGCACGGCAGGCATGCAGAATCGATCCTACTTCGCGAGAGTCGCCTCGAACGAAATGGTGAACTTTTCGCACCAGATGTTCGCAATGAACACCAAGCTCGAATCTCGCCTCGAAGCGGCAGGCCCCTTGGGTTGCGAGATTCGACGGCGCAGTGGCTCGCAACAGCGGACCGAGGTCCATAATCAGGATAGGCGGCCATGGAAGAGGAGACGAAAGTGTGGGTCGAAGGGGTCTTGCGAAGACGCACGCGCCGTCGATTCGGTCCCTTTCGGAAAACGAACTGGACCAGCGAGCCGTTCCGACTCGAAGTCCAATGCGACGGAGGGACCGCGCGCATCGAAGGTCTGGCCCTCCAGCTGGTGCGCACGGGCAAGACTCTCACCCTGAACGCGAGACTGGGACACGTCGACTGCTACCTGGGAGATGTGGATCTTGAAAACCCGGCTCTTCGGTCGTTCAACCTCTTCAATGTCGGCGGATATGAGTTGACCGGCAGGTTCTACCTCCAGGACCATTCCTAGACAAGATGTTTGTGGAATAACGCTTGCATTTTGGAAGTGAACGCGTTAATATTCTTCCGGGGGAAGAGCAAGAACCACGAGTCCGTACACAGCCCGGAACGGCTTTTCCGGGCTTTTTCTTTTGCGGGCGCTCGCGGTCACTCGGTCGGGGAACGCAAAAGCTGTTCCAGGCCGGTTCGGTCCAGCTCGATTCGGACTTTGCCGCTTTGGAACCGTTTCTCGTCGTCGGGACCCTCGTAGACGAAAAACCCGTCGCGATGGCACATGCGATGCCGCCCGACCGACATCGGCACTCCCTCTGAGAGATAGCGCCGGAGTTCCTCCCTTGCGCAGTCGAAGGAGTCGATCTCCCGCCCGGATTGGATCAGGCGAAACTTAACCTGCGGCTCGCCTCCGCTGCGCATCGGCGCCGCCTTCAGCTTGGTTTCGCCCCATCCGAAGGTGAGCATGGTCCTTAGACGCTGCACCGCGCCCATCAGGGCATCCCAATAAGGGAAATATCGATGACTTCCCGTCGAGGCTTCAACGAGCCCACAGTTCCGACGCAGCCGTCTTCTCGATGCGGTCCTGCACCTTGGTCGGCAGCGCGTTCAGGAAGTTCAGCCCCGTGTAGCGTTCGACGTCCCGGACCGATACCAGGTGTCGGGTCGGCTGAAAGCCGGGGAGGGGCCGGTTCTCGACGAGGAAGGCGAGGATTTGAGGGTCCCCTTGACCGCTTTCTCGGACGACGACCTTGAACAGCCAGCTGGGCACGGGGATTCCCTGCGGCTTCGTCAACGACACCTGCAATGTGCCGTCGGCGAATGCGCGGCTGTAGACGGGCCCGCTGATCACGATCAGGTCGCCCGTGGAGGCGTACGCCCGCACGATGGCTTCGAGAGAGTTCCAGGCGCCGCTGTTGTTGCTCGAGTTCTGGGGAACCGAATTCGAGAGGAGGAACGAATCGAGCTGGACGTTGCGGCTCCGCCTCATATCCTCGGCGGGCGCGAGGTGGCCGCGCTCCCAGCCGGTGTACCGGTAGTCCGTCAGCTCCGCACGGTATCCGAAGGGCAGCAGCGGGTCCGCCTTCCAAGCGCTGCTCGAGGCTCTCTCGACGTTCTTCGCCGCGTAAGCGCGGTTGAGGCGATGCGAAACCCAGAGGGGCGATTTCCTCGCCGAGTCGTGCAGGCAGGCGAACCCTTCCCTGAGGACGAGGGTCGTGCCCGGGTTTCCATATCCGGCAGCGCCGTATCGAAGATGTTCGCTCGCCCGGCTGTCGACGGCGGCAGTCGGGACCTGGAGGGCGGCGACGAGGAGGGGGACCAGCATGACGCTGACTGTAGCGTTCGTTCGCCCCGATGCCAAGCCCATCGGAGGATCGGGACCCGGGATATTGCGCACCCCGCCGCAATCGTCCCGAAACGTGAAGATTAGTATAGGAAACACTATATTTCCTGGCGTTATGACTCCTATCGGCTCTGATGGGCCGCACCGTTTAGAATGATTAACCACGTAGTTGCTGCTCGCCTCACCACCCTTCTCGCTGCGGCCGTTTGGTCCGGTTCGACGATCCCAAGCTATTCGGAGGAACCCGCGCCGGCTCCTCAGGTCTCCGAGTTCCTTGCTGTTGGGACCGGGTCGCCGAAGGAAAGCCTCTGCGGTCCCGAGCAGGCGACCGAGCCTTGCGTCGCGGTGCCGGTTTTCATCAAGGGCGTCGCGCCCGACGGGACCGAGCAGAGGCTGACCGTCGACTACCGTGTCGGTTCGAACCTGATCCAGAGCGTGAAAGCGGACTTTGGCGAAACGACGCCCGTTGTGCTCCGCAACCTGAAGAAAGCGCTCGAGGTCGGGGCGAAGGATCCCGCTCCGGCGGTGAAGGTCGCCAGCCGAACGGTGCTTCCGTCCGTCGCAGCCCGGATCCCCTATCACCTCAATCCTGGCGTAAAAATGCCTTTAGGAGTCGAGGCGAAGGTTGCGGCCCTGGCCCACGCCACCCGGGAACGAACCGGCAAGAAGATCACGATCACCAGCGGGACCCGAAACGCAGTCCGGCAGGCCGCGGCAATGAGGACCAAGATCGCCCTCGGGGAGAACCTCACGAAGCTCTACGCGAACAAGACGGCGGTCAAAGAAGTGATCTACGCCTACGAGCAGGCCAAGGCCGCCGGGTACGGGAAAGAGGACGTAACCAACGCGATGGCACAGGTGATCGAGCAACAGGTCGATCAAGGCGTCTACCTGTCCAACCACCTGAAGGAGGGAGCCGTGGACATCAGAACTCGCGACCTGAGCTACCGGGAGAAACTCGCCATCCTTCAGACGGTCAAGCAGATACCGGGAATGCGGGCGCTCGACGAGAGCACGCCCCCGCACATTCACCTCGACGTCCTGTAGGTCGGATTCCTCAAGGCGCTGAGACAGCCTGGGCAGAAAAATGCCCAGGCTGTCCTGCTGTTGGAACGTGCCCCTCGCTTCGTCGCTCAAACGTCGAGTGGACGGTTTGGTTCGCGTCGAGGGGTCCTATGGCGAGGGCGGAGGGCAAATCCTGAGGTCCTGCGCCGCCCTTTCCGCGGTCACGGGCCGGCCCGTGGAGATCGTCAATGTACGCGGAAAGCGCACGCGGCCCGGCTTTCAGCCCCAGCACCTGCGGGCGGTTCTCGCTACGGCGGAACTATGCGGCGCTCGCCTCAAGGGAGCGGAAGTGGGATCGACATACCTTCTCTTCGAGCCTACGCACGAACCGAAGCCTGGCGACTACCGGTTCGATATCGGAACGGCCGGGGCGACGACGCTCGTGGTACAGGCGGTCCTCGTGCCGCTGCTTCTGACGCGGCAGGAGTCGCGAATCGTCGTGACCGGCGGCACCCACAACGACCATGCGCCATGCGCCGAATACCTCGAGTTCGTGCTGCTGCCCGCCCTTGAGCGGGCGGGCGTCGCCTACCGCTTCGAATACCCGGCGGCGGGATACTACCCGCGCGGAGGCGGGCGGATCGAACTGCAGATCCAGGCGCCGACGGGTTTGCGCGGACTGGTTTTCGCGCCATCCGTAAGGCCGAGACCTTGCGCCGTCTCCCTCTCCAGTTCCCTGCCTCCTCACGTGGCGCAGCGCGGCGCGGACGCCCTCCGTCACGTCGACCCCAACCCGGAAATCCGGGAAAAACCCTCCCCCGGCGCCGGTGCGGCTGCCTTCACCTACCTCCATGGGCTCGCAGGATTCACCGGCCTTGGAGCCAAAGGAAAGCCGATGGAGGCGGTCGCTCGCGACGCCGCTGAACCGATGGAACATTTCCTGGAACAGGATGCTGCCATCGACGAGCACCTTGCGGACCAGCTCGTGCTGCCGATGTCGTTCGCTTGCGGCCCGACGCGCTACAACACTTGGCAGGCCACGGAGCATCTTCGGACGGTCGCCTGGGTCGCCGCCCAGTTCCTCGACGTTCGGATTAGGATCGATGAGGACGAGACCGGAAGGGCTTTCGTCGAGATCGATCCCTAGCGAGGCTCGTATTGGAGGAGGAGGATCGCCGCCGCGGCCGGGCCGGCATGATCGACCCGCAGGACTCGCGGCCCCAGGGTCGCACCCCTCGAGCCGATGGCTTTGATCTCGCGGTCGGACCAGCCGCCTTCCGGACCGACGACGATCACCATCGGCGAAGGCATCCTGCACAGTTTCGATGCGACCCCTTCGACCTCGGAAAGGACGGTGGCTTCGGGCCACTTGCGCAGAACCTCCTCGAGGTTCTGGGCGATCTCCATCTCGGGAAGGCGGACTCGAAAACTCACTTCGGCGGACTCGCGCGCGATCGCCTGCAGACGCTGCATCCGCGATTCGGTCTTCTTCTCGTCCCAGCGCACGACCGTGCGATCGCTCGGAAAGAAGACGAAGCGTGACACGCCGATCTCGGTGCAGGCACGGACGATCTCGTCCAACTTGTCCCCCTTGGGGAGGGCTTGGGCGAGCGTCAGGTGCAGCGGGGTCTCGCTCTCCGGCCGCAGCACTTCGACCGGTTCGGCGGCGTGGTTGCGGAAGATGCAGCGGACGATGCTCCCGTCGTTCGGCAGGACGGCGATCTGCGCCCCGCTCGAAAGGCGCAGGACCTTGCGGATCTTGTCGATCTCGTCCTTC
>DASWVS010000350.1:0-1773 GCA_036401135.1 Fimbriimonas sp. | reverse complement strand
AGGCCCCGAAAGAATGAACGACACCCTCGCCCGAACCTTGGATCCCGCCCTCGACCTGGTCCTGACCCGTCGAACCGACCTTCCCGTCGAGCAGGTCTGGAGAGCCTGGACGACCCCCGAACTGCTCGTTCAGTGGTTCACGCCGAAGCCCTGGAAGACGCCCGAGTGCGAGCTCGACCTTTACCCCGGCGGAAGGTTCTACACCTTGATGGAGTCGCCCGAGGGCGAGCAGTTCCCAGGCGAGTCGTGCGTCCTCGAGGTCGTCGAAAACCGGCGGTTCGTCTGGACGAGCGCGCTCCTTCCAGGCTATCGCCCTAAGGCGCAACAACCCGACGTCGACGGCGAGGAGATGTTTCCCTTCACCGCCGTCATCGAGATGGAGCCCGACGGTTCCGGCACGAGATACACCGCCACTGCGATCCATCCGGACCGGGAGTCCTGCCGGAAGCACGGAGAGATGGGTTTCGAAACCGGCTGGGGCGCCGCCTTCGACCAGCTTGTCGAGTTGATGAAGAGCCAGGCGAGACCGTAGCCGCGCCCCCCGTCGAAGCCGAGGCCTCGACGGGGCGCCTTCTCCGCCCGATCCCTACTTCGCGATGAACCCGCGCATGCGCAGCCACGAAGCGAAGGCTTCGAACCATCCGGTGCTGGTCGTTTCCTTGGGATACATCCCAAAGCCGTGCCCACCCTGTTCATAGAGGTGGAACTCGACCGGGCGCTTCGCCGCCTTCCAGCTGTCGATCAGGCCGTATCCCGCGTTCGCGAAGAACGGATCGTCGGCGGCCAGCGCGATGAACAAAGGCGGTGCATCTTCGGGCGCCTTGACCGGGCCGAGGGGTCCGTAGATGTTGCCGATGAACGCCGGCTTGGCGTCCTTTCCGTACAGTGCGGTGGTAAGCGTCAGCATGGCGCCGGCGGAGAAGCCGATCATCCCGACCTTGGCGGGATCGACGTTCCATTCCTTGGCCCGCGAACGGACCAGCGCGAATGCGGCGGCAGCGTCGGCCACCTGAGGCGCTAATGCCAGGGAGGGATCTCGAGGGGCTGGAGGACGCGGGGCGGTGCCGGATGGCCGGGGTCCCGGCGGAGCCGCGAATTCTGCGAGATCGGCAGGCGTTGGGTTGAGCCGGTACTTCAGCACAAAGGCCGCGACCCCCTTTTCAACGAGCGCTTTCGCCACGTTCCAGCCTTCGTTCTCCATCGAGAGCGTGCGGAACCCCCCGCCAGGGGCGACGATGACCGCGGCGCCGGTGGCTTTGGTCTTGGCCGGCAGGAACGGGGTGAGCGTCGCGACGCTGACGTTGCGGGCGAACATGCTCCCGTACTGCGAGTGCCACGCTTCCTCGGCGGTCGCTTCGGGAAGCTTGCCCGTGCCGAGAACGATCGCGCCAGGCTGTTTGGGGATCGCGATCGGGGTCATCTTGTCGTTCTGTGCAGCCGCGAGCTGCGGGACCGTAGACGCCAACACCACCATAGACATGAATGATTTGAACCTCATTGAGATCGGTACTCCAGAAGAAATCGCTCCTGTGAGGTTACCGCCCGACGTCGCCCCCTTGCCGTCCGGTAGGATCGCGGGAATGGAAGAAACGGTCGCGGCGAGCAAACGGAGCGCAGTGGAGGGCATGGAGATGTTTCTGAGGAACTTCTCCCACGTCCCGGATGACAGGCTCGACTGGTCGCCGACGCCAACGTCGAAGTCCGCGCTCCAAATCGCCGCCCATACCGCGCTGTATGCCGGCCGATTCGCCCGGATGATCCGAGAGCGAAAAC
>DASWVS010000349.1:0-5748 GCA_036401135.1 Fimbriimonas sp. | reverse complement strand
AGAAGGCGGGGGAGGCGGCACGAGAACGTTCCTCACGCGCGCCAAGTTCGACCAGAAGAACGATCGGCCGTTCTTCGACGCGATCAAGAACGGGATCCACGACTCCGGCATGCCTGCCTATGGTGAAACGCTGAGCGATCCGGAGGTTTGGGCCCTCGTGGTCCACATCCGCGAGATGCAGGCCAAAGCGCTCCGGGCGGCGGAGGGATCGCCCAAAGAGGAGAATGGCGTCTACAAGAGCCAGCACCACAACTACAAAGTCGAGACGGTCGTCGACCGGGGCCTGGATACGCCTTGGGGACTCGACTGGCTGCCGGATGGACGGATGCTGGTGACGAACCGCTCCGGCTCGATGGTGGTTGTCAAGGACGGTAAGGCCGGTCCGCCGATCCAGGGGATCCCGGAGGTCGTCGACAACGGTCAGGGCGGGTTAATGGACGTCGCCGTCCATCCCGACTATGCTAAAAACGGCTGGGTCTATCTGAGCTTCTCGGACCCCACCGCTCCCGGCGACCGTGCGACGTTCACCAAGGTGGTCCGAGGCAAACTCGCATTCAACGGCGAAGCGGGGCGCTGGACCGACCAGCAGACGATCTGGGAGACCGACAAGGAGAACTACACCCGATCCGGGATCCACTTCGGCAACAAGATCGTGTTCGACGGCAAAGGGCACGTGTTCTTCTCCGTCGGCGAGCGCGGGCAGGGCGAGCGCGCCCAGGATCTGAACCGTCCGAACGGCAAGATCTATCGGGTGAACGAGGACGGAACGGTTCCGAGCGACAACCCGTTCCCGAACTCGCCGGTCTGGACCTATGGACACCGAAACCCCCAGGGCCTCGTCTTCGACCTCAACGGAGTCCTCTGGGACACCGAGCATGCGCCCCGGGGCGGCGACGAGGTGAACCGGATCGAAAAAGGCTCGAACTACGGCTGGCCGGTGATCTCTTTCGGGATCAACTACAACGACTCCCCTGCCTCGGTTCCCTGGCCCAACGAGGATCAGAAATTCGCGATGCCGGTCTTCCGCTGGATCCCTTCGATCGGTGCGAGCGGCTTGGACGTGGCGACGGGGGCGGCGTTCCCGAAGTGGAAGGGCGATCTGCTCGCGGGCGGGCTCGCCGGGCAGAACCTCGACCGACTGCGCATCCAGAACGATCAAGTGGTCGAGCGTGAGGAGTTGGTCCACGGCCTGGGCAGGATCCGCGACGTCGACGTCGCTCCCGACGGGACGATCTACCTTGCCCTGAACGGCCCCGACAAAATCGTTCGACTCGTCCCCTCACCGTAGTCGCAAACATGCATGTCGAATCCACTAGACTGGGTTCGACATGCGAGGCCTTGCGATGCTCACTCTCGTTCCTTTGCTGGGGACGGCCGCCGAGGCGGCGAACCCGATCCGGCTTCACCCGAAAAATCCGCACGTTTTCCTTTTTCGGAACAAGCCGACTGTTCTGGCTACCTCCGGCGAGCACTACGGCGCCGTCGTGAACCTCGATTTCGATCAAAGACGCTATCTGGATGCCCTGAAGCGCCACGGGTTCAACCTCACGCGAACCTTTTCCGGCACCTACGTCGAGAGTTGGGGCGAGCCCTGGAACACGCTCAACCCTCCCAAAAGCCGCTTTCTCGCCCCCTGGGCGCGCAGCGACCAGCCCGGCTATCCCGACGGGGGGAGCAAGTTCGACCTTTCACGTTGGGACCCCGCGTATTTCTCGCGTCTGAGGAGCTTCGTGCATGAGGCCGGCCGTCGCGGCATCGTCGTGGAAATGGTCCTGTTCTGCACCTTCTATGGCGACAGCGAGTGGAACCTGAGCCCGCTGAACGCCCAGAACAACGTGAACGGCGTCGGGTCGGTCGGCAGGACCCAGGTCTGGAGCGATCCCGCGTCCCTCGACGCGCAGGAGCGGTTCGTGCGGAAGATCGTGGGCGAGCTCCGCGACTTCGACAACGTCTACTTCGAACTGGTCAATGAACCCTATTTCGCGGACGCTCCGAAGCTGGGGCACCCGTGGAATGAACGGATCGTCCGGGCGATCCGGGAGACGAGCCCCAAGCATCTGGTTGCGCTGAACGTCAACAACGGGTCTCAGAAGGTCGATGCGGTTCCGGCGGGCGTCTCGATCCTGAACTACCACTATGCGAGCCCTCCCGATGCGGTCGCGCAGAACTACGGGCTGAACGTCCCGATCGCGTTCGACGAGTCGGGCTTCCGCGGTTCCTTACCCGACCCCTACCGCAGGGAGGCGTGGGAGTTCTTCCTCGCCGGCGGAAGCGTCTACAGCGGGTTGGACTGGACCTACACCGTCGCGTCTCCCGTCGGCAACGACCGAACCGCCGATCCGAAACTCGGCCTCACGGACCCGGCGTTCAAGGCACAGCTGTCCGTCCTCAAGAGGTTCCTCGACCGGCTGCCGATCGAGCGGATGAGGCCTGTGCGGGCACTGGGAGCTACGTTCTGGAGGAGCCCGGCAAGGTCTACGCTTGGTACGGAGCGGACAAGGCGGAGGCCGTCCTGGACCTCCCCAAGGGCCGGTACCGCGCCGTCTGGGTGGATCCATCGACCGGGCGCGAACATCCGAGCCAACGGTTCGACCACTCGGGAGGCGCATGTACGCTGAGGGCTCCCGCCGCCGGAGAGAATGCGCTTCGGGTTCGCAGAGGGTAGCGAGCCGAGGCGCAGGTGCGCGTAAAATCGGTGCCATGAACGCCGTAGCGGCTTCCGGCACCTTCCTCCTCGGCGGAGACCTCCCGATCCATCGCCTCGGCTTCGGCGCGATGCGGATCACCGGACCCGGCATTTGGGGGGAGCCCGCCGATCCCGAGGCGGCAAAGGCGCTGCTCCGGCGGGTCGTGGATCTCGGCATCGACTTCATCGACACCGCCGACTCCTACGGGCCGGAGGTTTCCGAGAGGCTGATCGCGGAGGCGCTCTACCCCTACCCCGAGGGGCTTGTGGTCGCGACCAAAGGCGGCTTCACCCGGCACGGGCCGGACATCTGGAAGTTCGTGGGCCATCCGGACTACCTGCGCCAGTGCGTCGAGATGAGCCTGCGCCGTCTTCGCCTCGAACGGATCGACCTGTACCAGATCCACCGCCTCGACGAGAACTTCCCGCTCGAGGATCAGCTCGGTGTGCTCGCCGACATGCGGAAGGAGGGGAAGATCCGGCATATCGGTCTGTCCGAGGTGAGCGTCGAGCAGATCCAGGCTTCACGCAAACTGGTCGACGTGGTGTCGGTGCAAAACCTCTACAATCTCTCCAACCGGCAGTCGGAGGACGTGCTGGACTACTGCGAGCGGGAAGGCATCGGCTTCATCCCGTGGTTTCCGGTCGCGGCGGGCAAGCTCGCCCGGACAGGCGGGGAGCTCGACGCGTTCAAGGCGCGGCACCATGCCACCACGGCGCAGATCGCACTTGCGTGGCTGCTCCGAAGGTCTCCGGTCATGCTCCCGATCCCAGGCACCTCGTCGATCGAGCACCTCGAAGAGAACGCGAAGGCCGCCGAAGTGCAGCTGACCGACGAGGAGTTCGAAGTCTTGAACCGGCTTTCGGCCGCGGGCTCCTAGGCGCTCTTGGATCGGTCGTCAGGCTGGTACACGGCGGAGAAGACGTATCTTCGCCTCCCTTCGCCGGGGGCGGCGTCGTAGCCGTCGAGCACGTCGCCGACCTTTCGGCCCAACTCGCCGATCTCCGCATCCGAGAGGTAGAGCACGCGCCCGTTGGCTGGACAGGGCTGGTCTCCCCCGGAGGCGAGGTAGGCGCGGTAGCTGGCCGAGATCTGCTGCAGGAACGTATCCAGCCCCTGTTGCCACTGGTCCTTCGACCACCTCGTCGCCTCATCGTATTCGACGTTGGCGCCCCCCTCTTTGAGCGCGTACACATGCTCCTCCACCCCGCGTCGCGGGATCCTTTCGACGGTTTCGACCAACCCCGCGTCGAGGAGGACGCGGAGGTTGCGGTAGATGCTGATCGCGGGCGTTTCCGGGATGAGTTCGGCAAGCTGCTGCCGCGTGAGCCTTCGGCCACCCAGACAACCGATGATCCTCGCGCGCACCGGATGGACCAAAAGCCTATTGATATTCATTTCGATATGTATATTATAATCCAAGGCACCCGCCTGGGAGGATACACATGCTATTCGGATGGATCGCAACGGCTGCGGCACTATCGGCGCAAGGGACGGTTTTGGATCGGAGCGAGACTGTGGAGAGGCTCGCCAAGCTGATGGAGGAGAGCTACTCGTACCCCGCCGTCGGCAAGAAGATGGCCGACGCCGTCCGCGAGCGCAATCGCAAGGGCGAATACCGCGCGTTTGGAAAGGGAGAGGAGCTCGCCCAGCGTTTGACGGAGGACCTGACTTCGGTGAGCCGGGACAAGCACGTCTTCGTCCGCTTCTCAGCGGACGTCCTCCCTCCCGAGCCGGAAAAGTTGACCGAGCCCTCGACCGAACAACTCGAGGAGCAGCGCAAGATGCTGGCGCTGGAGAACTTCGGGCTGAAGAAGGCGGAGGTTCTCGCGGGGAACGTCGGCTATCTCGATTTCCGCTACTTTGCCCCGATCTCCCTCGCTGGCGACGCCTACCACGGCGCGATGGCGGCGATCGCCAGCACCGACGCCCTCATCATCGATCTGCGCAACAACACCGGCAGCATGGACCCGGAGACGATCCCGACGCTCGCCGGCTACTTCTTCGCCCGGCCTGTCCACCTCGGCGACCTGCAGTGGCGTTGGGAAAAGCAGCCCCGGCAATTCTGGAGCGCTGCCGAGGTCCCGGGCAAGCGGTACCTCGACAAGCCGGTCTATCTGCTCACGAGCAACAAGACCTTCTCGGGCGGCGAGGCGATGGCCTACGAGTTCCAGGCGCTGAAGCGAGCGACGCTCGTCGGCGAGAGGACCGGAGGAGGCGCGAACCCGAACATTATCCGCAGGATCGACGACCACTTCATCGCCAGCGTCCCCAGCGGCATCGCGAAGAACGCCGTCACAGGGACGAACTGGGAGGAGACGGGCGTGGTGCCCGACGTGCCCGTTCCGGCGGTCCAGGCCTTGCGGACAGCCCACCTGGCCCTGCTCCGCAAGCTGAACGCCGAGGCGAAGGAGGGATGGGACCGACATCGTCTGTCCGAAGCCCTCAGGCAGGTCGAAGAAACCCCGGATCTCGCGAGGAAGGTGCGCTTCAAGTTGAGCGGCTTCGAGAAGGCGGCCAAGGTGACGCTCGCGGGCACGTTCAACTACTGGTCGACCGAGGCCACTCCCCTGCGACGAGAGGGGAACGCCTGGGTGGCGGACGCGCTGGTCGAGCCCGGTCGCCACGCCTACAAGTTCATCGTGGACGGCAAGTGGACCTCGGATCCCGCCAACCCACGCCATGAACCCGGCGAGGGCGACACCGACTCCGTGATCATCGTGGAATAGCCGCGGTCTAAACTGCAGTCTACGGAGCATGACTGCCACACAGACCCGCCGCCCCCTCGTACTGGCCGGCATCCTGCTGGCCATGTTCATGGTGGCGATCGAGGCGACCATCATCGCCACGGCGATGCCCGACATCGTCGGACGTCTGGGCGGCTTCTCGCTCTACAGCTGGGTCTTCGCCGGATTCCTCTTGACGCAGACGGCAACCTCCGTCCTCTTCGGCAAACTGGCCGACCTCTATGGTCGAAGGCCGGTGCTGGTCGGAGGAATCGTCGTCTTCCTCATCGGCTCGACCCTGTGCGGCTTTGCGTGGTCGATGGCCTCCCTGATCG
>DASWVS010000348.1:0-2113 GCA_036401135.1 Fimbriimonas sp. | reverse complement strand
AGAGCCATCGTTTTAGTGTCGCGCGCGTTTCCGGGTCGCCCTCGGGGTTGTTTTTATGAGAAGTCGGTTTCAAAGGAAGAGGATCAGGGGGTTCACCCTCGTCGAACTGCTCATCGTCATCCTCATCCTCGCGATACTGATGGCGGTCGCGCTGCCGCTGTATCTGGAGTCCGTCACCGAGGCGAGCAAGCGCGGGTGCCGGGCGAACATGCACTCGATGGCGAACGCGGCGCAGGCCTGGAAGGTCCGCAGCCGCTATCCCGACTTCTCTACGCTGAACGTTCCGACGGACTTGATCGGCGACCTCGGCAGCGTGCCGGTTTGTGCCGACGGCGGCACCTACCGGAAGGTGGACGCGGGTTCGTCGACGAAAAGCTACGACGGCACGGTCGTGACCGTTCCTGCAGGCGGGTTCGGGGTGGAGTGCACCTACGGCGAACATCACGGGTTCGTGCCGGGAGTGACGAACGACTAGACGCGAGATGTGTGGAACCTTGCACCGGTGAAACCGCTCCAATGTGGCGTCGGAGCATCACAGGTACAATGGAGATTCATGGCGCGTCGAAGACCACCTTATAAACCACAGCAGGACAAGGAAAAAGGCATCGAACTCGAGGGCGTCGTTCTCGAAAACCTGCCCAACGCTCGCTTTCGCGTAAAGCTGGACGAGGCGGCGGATGAGATCCTTGCGCATGTGAGCGGCAAGATGCGCATGAACTATATTCGAATCCTCCCCGGCGACCGCGTCCGGGTCGAGTTGAGCCCGTACGACTTGACCATGGGCCGCATCGTCTACCGCTACAAGTAGCCCCGCGCCTCCAGTGGCGTTTGTCGCATTGTTGTGACAGAATAGGGTTGCGATGTTCTCCCACATCCCGCCGAGGCACCAGGCTGGGTACGCCCTTCTCGCCGCGGGAACCGTGATCGGCGTCTCCTGGATCGGAGGCTCCTACCTCAGGCGTCCTCCCAACATCACCGTGGTTCAACAGCCGCTCGACACCGAGCCTTTGGCGAAACCGGCCGCACCGGCGGGCGAGCCGACCAAGTCGGGCGAGGTGGTCGTCCACGTCGCGGGGGCGGTCAAGTCTCCGAAGGTCGTTCGGCTGCCGGCGGGAGCACGGGTCGAGGACGCGCTCAAAGCCGCGGGAGGGCCTCGGCCAGACGCCGACCTCGACCTGATCAACCTGGCGGCGAAGCTCGAAGACGGCAAGCAGGTTTATATCCGCAAGAAGGGCTCGGCCGAAGCGGTTCCGCCACCCGAGCCCGCGTTCGCAGGCGGGCCCGCCGAGGCGGCAACCCCTTCGTCCGAATCGAAGCCGGCCGAGGCGCGGTCCCAGACGGTGAGCCTGAACACGGGGAGCCAGGCGCAGTTGGAGAGCCTTCCCGGAGTCGGGCCGGCGACGGCGAAGAAGATCATCGCCTACCGCCACGAGCACGGCGGATTCAGCTCGATCGACGAGCTGCTGGCGGTCAAAGGGATCGGGGAGAAAAAGCTGGCCGCCATGCGTCGGTGGCTGAAGCTCTAGGGCGCAGGCTTCTCCCCCTTCATTCCAGAGCGAACGACCCGACGTCGTCGTAGACGGCGCTCGGCAGCGTCTGCACGAGGGCGACTTTGTCCGCGGTCCACACCGCGGGAGGTTCAAGGAGGTCGGGAGGGATCGACCGGACGCGTCGGCCGACCTCCTGCGACCCGGGATTGACCCTTGCGAGCGTCAGGTGCGGGATAAAGACGGCGTCTGCCGGCTCAACCAGACCTTCGACGGCTTTGGCCGCCTGCTCCTGCAATTCGGCGAGGCCCTCGCCTTCGAGCCCGAGCCAGACGACCTTGGGCCGATTCAGGCCGGGGAAGGCGCCGAAGCCGGTGGACCTCAACTCGATCGGCGGATGGCGGACGGTCGACAGCCTCTGCTTCAATTCGGGCAGGTCGCGTTCGGGGAACTCGCCGTAGAAGTGGAGGGTCAGGTGGATCCTCTCCGGCCGCACGAAGCGTACGCCCTGGCGGGTTGCGGCCTCCTGCAGCGCCTGCTGGATCTCTTCGATCCTCCGCAGCGCCGCGTCGTCGGGCCAGAGGGCGAGAAAGAGACGCATGGTGCGACGACGTTACCTCTTCACG
>DASWVS010000347.1:0-4730 GCA_036401135.1 Fimbriimonas sp. | reverse complement strand
GCAGGGTCACCGAGACCACCGCGATCATCATGTGGTACAGCAGCTCGCCCGACTTCTCGGCCGCGCTCTCGCCGTAGTTGCGGGTGACGCTCACGGTGACGTCGGAGGGGATGACCTTCCCCTTCAAAGTGTCGACCTTGGCGAGGACCTGGTGGACGACGTCGATCGCGTTCACCCCCTGCCGCTTCGCCACCGACAGCGTCACCGCCGGATGCAGGGACGTATCGTTGACTTTGGAGGCGGGGCCATAGCCGAAGAGCACGTAGTTCCTGGGCTCCTCGGGACCGTCCAGCACCTGGGCGACGTCGCGGAGGTACACGGGACGACCCTGGTCGACGCCGACGACGATCCCTTCGACGTCCTTCCGATCTCGGAAGAACTCGCCGGTCTTGACCGTGATCTGTTCGTTCGTGTCGTCGAAAGCGCCGGTGCTCGCCCGCTGGTTGGCCCCCTGCAGCGCCTGCATCAGGCCGTCGAGGGAAAGGTTCCGGGAGGCCAGGCGCGCACGGTCGACCACGACCCTCAGCTCGCGGCGCGGGCCTCCGATGATCATGGTCTCCGAAACCTGGGGGACCTCCTTGATGCGCTCTTCGACCCTCGTCGCCACCTGCCGGAGGCTGTAGGCGTCCATGTTCCGACTGTGGAAGGTAAGGGCGAGGATCGGGACGTCGTCGATCGAGTGCGGCTTGATGATCGGCTCGGACACTCCCGGCGGGATCTGGTCGAAGTGCGACTGGAGCTTCTCGCGCAGACGGACGAACGCGCGCTCCTGGTCCTGACCCACTTTGAAGCGCACGATCACCATCGCCGCGCCAGGGCTGGAGGTGGAGTAGACGTACTCGACACCGGGGATCTCCCAGACGAGCTTCTCCATCGGGCTCGTAACTCGTCGCTCCACGTCCTTGGCGGTCGCTCCAGGCATGGAGACGATCACGTCCGCCATCGGAACGACGATCTGGGGCTCCTCCTCCCGCGGCGTCTTCAGGACGGCGAAGAAGCCCAGAAGGAGCGAGGCGATAATGACGAGCGGCGTGAGCTTCGAGTTGACGAACGCGGCCGCCATTCTGCCGGCGATTCCGATTCTCATGATTGGACCTTTGCTCCGTCGGTGACCCGCTCCCGGCCGTTTGTGACGACGCGGTCGCCTTCGGATAATCCCGACAGGACCTCATAGCGATCTCCGGCCCTCTCTCCCAGCGTTACGATCCGGAGCCGGGCGATATCCTGGGTGTTGATCGCATAGACGTAGTGCAGTCCCTCGCGATCCCAGACCGCTTCCACGGGGACCGTCAGCCTGCTTTGGCTGCCCACCGGGAACTGCGCGCGCCCGAACATGCCGGACTTCATCCCGGCGTTCCGGGGAACCGTCAGCTTCACGACGAAGCTGTGCGTCGAGGCGTCGCCCTGGGGCGTTATCTCGGTGACCCGGCCTTGGACCTGCTGTTCCCCGAGCGCATCGATCTTGACCGGCGCCACCGTTCCCAGTCTCACCTGTCGGAGCACGCTCTCGGGCACGACCGCTTCCAGGCGAAGCTCCCTCCCTTCGACGGCCATCAGGGGCACGCCCGGGGCCGCCATCGTGCCCGGGTCGGCGAGGCGAGATACCACGACCCCGTCGAACGGCGCCGCCACGGTCGCATACGACAGGGAGACCTTCGCCGAGTTGAGCGCGGCGGACGCCTGCGACGTCTGTGCCCTCGCCGCTTCGATCTCCTGGCGGCGCACCCGAACCTGGAGGGCCGCCGCCCGCGCCTGGCGGAGGTTCGCCTGGGACTGCCGCACGGCGGCTTCGGCCTGGGCGACGGCTTCCCGGGCGGAACGGATCTCCTGGGCCCGGGTGCCTTCCTGGGCGATCTTCTCCCCTTCGACCGCCGACGCGTACTGCGCCTGCGCCACTTCGAGGGCGTTTTGAGCCGCGTCGAGCTGCCGCCCCGCGAGGGCTCCCGCCTCGACCAGCCGCTGGATGCGCTCCAGCTCCGTCTGAGCGAGCTTCACGTTGGAGGAGGCGAGGTCGACGGCGAGCTTGGCCTGGTTCCGCTCCTGAGTGCGCGGCCCGGCAAGGGCGAGATCCAGCCGCGACCGCGCCGCGTTGAGGCCGGCGACGCTCATGGCGACCGCCTCCTCGGCCTGCGCGATGCGGGCCGCGCTGGTGCGCGCTTCGATGGTCGCCGCCGTCGAGGCGTTCCCGACGCCGACGCTGGCAGCGTTCAGGTTCGCGCCCGCCATCTTGACCGCCGACTGGAGTTCGCGCGGATCGAGAGCGATGAGAACGGCGCCGGCCTTGACCGGATCCCCTTCCCGGGCGGCGACGCTCACGACTCGCGACATGACCTTGCTGGAGAGGGTCGCCTGAAGCCGAGCTTTGACGGTCCCCGTCGCTTCGAAGGTGGTGGGCAGGCTTTGCCGTTCCACGGTCTCGACGGCCACCCCATCGATCAGGGGGGGAGGCCCTTGAGCGACCACCGGCTCCTTTTTGCCGCAGCCGCCACCGAGAAGAGCCAGGCTCCCAAGAGTCGCCAAACCGAACAAAACCTTTCGCATCATTTCTTCCCTCGTAGTACCGCGACCCTCTGTCGGGGCCCTTTAATGGGGAGAGCTATGCTTCAAAAGAAAGGATTCGTCGCCGTTGTTCTGCTCTTCATTCTAATCGATTTACCGGTTCAAGCGAACCTTACCTTCGAGTACCGTCCGAAAGCCTTTCCCCCCTCCGGCGCGAGCACATTGCCTTCCGTGGATACGGGGAAGCTCGTTTCCAGAGGAAGCCACATGCGCACCGGAGGATCTGACGTGAACTTCGCGTTCCGTCGAAACCTGCGCTCAACCGCCGTCAGGTCCCTCGGCAGCGCTCGGGATGACAAAGGTTGCCGCCAGGCCTGCGGAGACCGTTGCCTCGGCAGCCTCGACCCGACGGGAGCAGGCGCTGCGCTTTCCGCTGCCGAGGCTCTACCTCTCGCTCGGAAGCCTCGGTCGCGGACGGGGCGAACCCTTTGCTGTTCGCCTCCCGAGGCTACCGGGACAACGCCGGCCGTTTCGGTAGAACGCGGACATGTGGCATCCCGCGGCTGCAGGGCGGCCTGAGAATCGCGCCCAGGGCCGTGGGTGTCTTTGTGTCCTTAGTGGGCAAAGTGTCGATCGGTTACCCTCGCCAGCGGAAGCCACGCATCGCTGCGCTCATGTTCAGTGGCTCTCTTTTTCTAACACGGAAGGCGTCTCGGCAATCCTCACCTGAGTTGTCAATCTTGTTCGGACCGTCGATCCTCGACGGAGCAAGCGCCCGACATTCACGTGGGGACGCCGAAGGCGGGGAGCAGCCACTTCATGGCGACGAAATACAGCGCCACGACCCCAAGCGGGAGGAGATAGTCCATATCCTTTACGAGCCCTTTCCGACGAAAAAAGATTCCCGCACGAATCCTTTCGGCATCCCTCTCGCTCTCCTTGGACAAGAAGACGATGAAAACGGACCTGTCACCCAAGGACCTCGCCGCGAAACTCGGAGCCGGCGAGAAGATGCAGATCATCGACGTGCGATCGCCCGAGGAGTTCCAGACGGGCCACCTGCCCGGGGCGCGGAACGTGCCGCTGGAGACGATCGCCGACCAGATCCCCGGGGTCAGGAAGGACGAAGCGTTCGTGCTGGTCTGCCACGGCGGAGCGCGCTCGGACGACGCTTGCCGCCGGATCGCCTCCTCCTACGACTCCGTGTACATCCTCTCGGGCGGGATGAGCGCGTGGGAGCGACAGATGCGCAGCGAGGCGCGAACCGAGAAGCCGGGAATGGGAGTCGACCGACAGACCCACCTGGTGGCCGGCATTATGGTCCTTTCCGGGCTGGTCCTCAGTTCCCAGCTCGGTCCCGGTTGGATCGTCCTGACGATCCTGCCCGGGTTCGGGATGCTCCTGCACGCCCTCACCGGGCTCTGTCCGATGACCCTCTTCCTCGGGAGGCTGCCTTGGAACGCCTCGTGCGCCGCCCCACGCAACGTGTAAACGTCGAAAGACGCCCGATCCGGTTGAACAGATCGGTTTGCGGGACGTAGTACGGAACATGACCCTCCGAAGAGTGGCAATACCGCTCGCCGCCCTCATGGCGGCCGTGCCCGCCTACGCCCAGTTCACGACGGAGGCGAAAGTGGCGGTGTTGCGAGAGATGGACCGTGTGCTCGCCCAGGAGGCTTTCGTCCCCGGGGTCGACCTCGCCGAATGGCGCCCGTTCCTGCGGACGAAGCAGGAACAGTTGGACGGCGCCGAGACGCCCCATGCTTTCGCCGCGGTCGTCAACAGCGGACTGAAGGAGTTCGGCGTCAGCCACATCAACCTCTCGGCTTCCCGCATGAGGCGCCGATCCTGGGGGAGCCCTCCGCCTTTCGGACTCCAATCCCAGTCTCCCGTGCGCAGCCGATTCCGGGGCACGGGATACAAGTGGATCGACGACAAGACGGTCGTGGTCCGGGTCAGCGACTTCGACCGGGGCTACTCGCGGCCGCAGGCGGAGCGGGTGTTCGAGGAGGTCCGGGGCGCCTCCCGGCTCGTGCTCGACCTGCGCAGCAATCCCGGCGGAGAGGTTGAGAACATGCGCCACTTCCTCGGCCTCGTGCTTCCCGAGAACCAGCCCATCGGAACCTTCGTCAGCAAGCGGACCGCGATGCGCTACATCGCTTCCGGCAGGGGCGACGGAAGGGACCCCGTCAAGATCGCCGCGTGGGCGAACCGCAAGTTCACGCCGAGAG
>DASWVS010000346.1:0-4085 GCA_036401135.1 Fimbriimonas sp. | reverse complement strand
AGCGGCGAGTGCCAGACGGACCGCTACACCTGCAAGGGTGGCGGAACCGAGGTGTGGGAGCCGCGGTTCACTTACCACGGGTTCCGGTACGTGCAGGTGACGGGGCTCAAGCAGCCGAGTCTCGACAACCTGCGCGGGCGGGTCGTGCACACGTCCTTCGAAAGCGCGGGATCTTTCCAGTGCGCGAACGACCTGCTGAACCGGATCCAGGAGTGCACCCGCTGGTCGTATATCTCGAACTTCGTCGGCATCCCCACCGACTGCCCGCATCGGGAAAAGAACGGGTGGACGGGCGACGCCCAGCTGGCGTGCGAGACGGGCCTGCTCAACTACGCCGCGGCGCCCGCCTACGCGAAGTGGATCCAGGATCTGGCGGACGAACAGAGGCCGAACGGGCAGCTCCCGGGGATCGTGCCCACCGGGGGCTGGGGATATCGGTGGGGCAGCGGGCCGGCGTGGGACAGCGCCATCATCCTGATTCCCTGGTACCTCTATCAGTACTGCGGCGACCGGCGGATCCTCGAGACGCACTACGAGTCGATGAAGCGCTACATCGACTACATGGTGAGCCGCGCCTCCGGCGACCTCGTCCGTTTCGGGCTCGGCGACTGGTGCCCGGTCGAAGAGGGACACATGCCTTCCACCCGTCTGACGTCCTCGGGGTTCTTCTTCCAGGACTGCTCGGTGATGGCCCGGATCGCCCACATCCTCGAGCGCGAGGAGGATCGAACAAGGTTCAGAAAACTGCGGCGGGAAATCGGGAAGGCGATCAACACGCAGCTCTACGACGGTGCGGGAAAGTACGGGAACGGGGGGCAGACGGCCCAGAGTGCGGCGCTCGTGCAGGGGTTCGTTCAGTCGACGACCTGCGAGCAGGTGGTCGGCAGCCTCGTCCAGGCGGTGGAGGACAAGGGCGGGCATCTGGACTTCGGCATCCTCGGCGCCAAATTCGTGCTCAGCGCCCTCTCGTCGAACGGCCATGCGGAGCTCGCCTTTTCCATGGCGACCCAAGAGGACTTCCCGAGCTGGGGGAACTGGATTTCGAAAGGGGCGACGACGCTTTGGGAAGACTGGCGCGGCGACAACTCGCTGAACCACATCATGTTCGGCGACGTGTCGAGGTGGATGTTCGAGAACCTCGCGGGCCTCAAACCGACGCAGTTCGACCCCGGCTTTTCGACCTTCGCCGTTTCTCCCCAGCTGGTCGGCGGTCTGACATGGGTGAAGGCGGAGCATGAGTCGCCGTACGGCCCGATCCGGATCCATTGGGAGCGCGACGAGGCGACGTTCGTTCTGAAGCTCCACGTTCCGGTGAACGCCACGGCGAACGTCTTCCTGCCTACGACCTCCGAGGATACGGTCTACGAGGGTGGGAAACCGGTTGCGGAGGCGGCCCCTAACGTCAAGAAGTCGGGCTGGCTGGAGGACGCTCTCGTGTACTCGGTCGACTCGGGAGACTACGAGTTTCGAGTCGATCTCCTGCAGTAACACCCGAGCGTCTAGCCGCCCGACCGCATCATCGCGACCGCGCGGGGCACGACGAGCTGGCAGGGGAGGCAGTAGGGAGCCTTCTCTCGCCCGGGAGGCAGAGACACCTGTTCGTAAGCCGTCAAATGCCCTTCGGCCTGATGGAGGGCGACATGGGCGTAGAGGCTCCTCAGGAAGTCGTCCCGGCGCCGGAGCGACCAGAGGCCCTGAAGATAATCGAACAGAGGCCAGTCGTCCAGCCAGTCTTCGAACCGCGTCGCACCGTGGAAGTCGCCCCCTGAGTCCAACCTCGCCTGGACAACCCGCTGGGCGAGGTCCTCGGTCAGCAGGCCGCTCGAAAGCAGCTCCGGCCAGTAGCGGTAGTTCGTATAGGAGCCGAGACGGGTGTCGGTGATCCGGCCCCTGGGGCGGTCGATGGAGAGCGTGGGATCCGCCTCGGGCGAGAGCCAACCTTCCCTCCCCCACGTGTCCCGGAGAGCGTCCAAGGTGTCTTTGGCGAGCGACCGGGCGAGGGGGTCGCCCGGATTCCAGCGGGAGAGGCCTTTGGCGAGCCAGGCGTTGTTGTGGAAGTACCTTCTCGGCCGGTCCGCCTCGTCGGCTTCGGGGACCCCTTCGAGCAGGACGCCTTTCGGCCGAGCGCCGACGAGCCCGACGACTCGGTCGGCCAACGGCTTCATCAGCGCGCTTTCCACAGAGCCTCCGCGCTCGGCGAGGAGCACGCCCGTGTGCAGGAGCTGCCCGTACTCGCTCAGCGAGGTTCCATAGTAGTGGATTTCGCCCTGCGAGCCGACGAACGCTTGGAGCCAGTAGGACCACAGCTCGGAAGCACGGTCGAGCAAGCCCCACGCCGAGAGAGCATCGACGGCGGCGATGATCGTGGGAGGGAAACCGTCGTGGACCGCCTGGAAGTACGCTTTGGCGCCGTACTTCGGATGGTCGCCCTGAAAGGTCAGATCGATATGGGCCAGGCCGACCCGAACCGCCTGGTCGAGGAGCGGATGGCCGGCGTCGACCCGGATCGGAAGGCTCTCCGCCCGACGCCGGACCTCTTGCGGGTCGAAGGCCGGCTCGCCCTGCAAACGAGGATGCGAGGCCAGGAGGCGGTCGAGGTCCGGCGTCATCTCACGGCCTGGGTCGAAAAGCGTACGGAGGTGAAGCGCTCAGGCATATGGGTGTCGTAAACGCCGTGGGGGTCGGCGCACCAAGCCGCCTGAACTTCGGTTTCACCGATCTGGATCTTTTGAAAGCGCCCCAGGAAGAGCCTCCACTCGTCGCCGTCCTGCGGAGGGAGCGATCGACCGTTCGCCAGGTCCTTCAGACTCGCCCATGGGAAGGCGATCTCGGCGGTCCAGCCTTTGCTCTTCCGGGTCCGGTCGTTGAGGACGCCGTCGACATGGACCGCCGAACGCAGCCCCTCGAGGTCGTAGTCCAGAACCGCCCATCGGAGGCCACGAGGGTGGGTGCCGCGCCAGAAGAACCTCTCGTCGCGGTCGAAGTTTCCGCCGAACGTCACCGCGTCGCGGTTCGCCACGTCGAAGCGGGGGAACCTGCCGATGGCATCCTTCCAGATGAAGAACACCTCGTAGACGGTGTTCCGTGCGTTCATCTCGAATTCGTAGTAGCTGTCGCCGCCGTCAATGAAGACCTCGACGTCGTTCTCCTGAAAGATCAGCGAATCTCGCTCCGTGAGCCTCGCCGATGGGAACGGCTCTTCGATCCAGAACCCGATATACAGGTTTTGGTCGTCCCACAGCACCGCCGCCTGGGTATCGAGGATCGCCCGATCGCCGGTGGCCATGTCGACGAAGAAGCCGGTGCGGGGAGCTTTCTGCCATACATCGTCGTCGAGACGGCCAGAGAGCGAAGGGGCGGTCGGGGTGCGGAAGGCGGTGTAGCTCACTGCCTATTGTGGCTTTGTCATGGCCGAGGGTGTACGAGACGACCCTCTGCGATCTCAGCGTCTTCAGCGGTGCCGATGCAGCGCTTTGTTCTACCGCTGAGGACACCGAGCGTCCTGATAACGGTGAAGGCGCTGTATGCGCCCTCGGAATCAAGCCTTCGTGTCGATCAGGAACGCGCGGTATTCGCCACGGTAGATGCCTGCACCGACGATCTGGCCCTTGTTGTTGACGCCGTCGGCGCGGACGAGCGAGTCCCAGCCGCTTCCCTTTGGAAGCATCGACATCAGGTCGATGAGGGTGCCATCCCGGTAGAGGAACGCGGTCCCGACCACCCCTTCGTCGTTAAAGCCGTAGGCGTAGCCGACGATGTCGCCGGTGTCGCTCACGTCCGTGGCCACGCTGTCGGGCATGCCCTCGAACGTCCCGAGGTCCGTGAATCCTCCGGCACCGTCGAAGACGACGGCGTGGGCCGAACCATCCTTCCCGTTGGAGGAATAGCCGACCATGGTGCCGACGTCGTTGATCGAAAGGGCCTCGCTTACGACGAACCGCCCCTCTTGGAACGAGATGTCGCGGATCGCCTCGTCCTTCCTTTCCGCCATCGCCGCCCGGAACGGCTCGAAGAGGTTGTAGGCGGTGGAGACGATGGTGCCGCGGTTGCTGATCCCGTTGGCGCCCGCAAACGCCAGGCGGTAG
>DASWVS010000345.1:0-2484 GCA_036401135.1 Fimbriimonas sp. | reverse complement strand
GTCCATGAGCACATGCGTCGCGCCGGGCGCGACTCGAAAGTTGTCGCGGTTGCTCCCCTCCTCGAGGTCGCTCTTCGGAGGGGCGTTCGGGTCGTACCGCCCGTCGGCGCCCTGACGGAAGGTCGAGGTCGCCCGCATGCTGCGCCCCGATTGCGGCGCGGCCAAAGCTCCCAAAGGTCCCGGTAGGTCGTTTTGCCCGTTCATAGTTGCACCCGGCCCAGCATGGCGCAAAACGATCGCTTTCGGCGAGGTTAAGGTTACGGAACAATACTTGCGAAAGTCGATGCGCAGTGGCATAATGGGCAACAGACGTCTACTTGTGGAGGCGTCGGAGGCATTTGCTATGAAGTATCAGGATTACATCGTCGACGCGACGCGCGAAGCCGCCAAGGAGGCTTTCCGCTATATCGCCGCCGTTCCGGCAGACAAGGTGGATTGGAAGCCGGCGGAGACCTCTCGAAGCGTCCTCGACATCGCTCGCGAGCTGGCCCGGACCCCCGTCTGGGCATACGACATCATCGGAGGAAAGGAGCAGGAGTTCAACGAGGAGGCGATGGCCAAGGAGCAGGAGGTCATGAACGGCTTCAAGACCGTCCAGGACTGCCAGGCCGAGTGCGAGCGCCAGTTGGAGAAGCTGTTCGAGCAGTACCGCGGGATCAGCGACGCGCGCCTCGAGGAGACGAAGTGGCTGCCCTTCGACGGCGGCCGCGACTTCACCGTGAGAGAGATGATGGACTACCCCCGGTGGAACTTCAACTACCACTGTGGGCAGGTCGCCTACATCCAGACGCAGTACGGCGACAAGGAAATGCACTAGGCAGCCGGCGCGGAGCCCGGCACGTTCATCCTCGCCTGAAAAAGCGCTTGTTGACGATCGTGCCCGGCTCCCTCTTTCCGCGGACGTCGATCTCGCACGCCGTCCCCTGCTTCACGCCGGATTCGACGAAGGCGAAGGCGATCCCCCGGTCGAGGAGGGGGGAGTAGACGCCGCTCGAGACCTCGCCAACCTCGCGGCCGTCGACGTAGACCTTCATCCCCGGCGTGATCAGCCGCTTCGATTCGAGGCGGACGCCCTGCAGCTTCGTCGGCGTCCCTTCGGCCCGGGCCGCGCTGATGGTCTCGCTGCCGATGAACGGCTTCGTCTTGCTGATCACCCAGCCGAGGCCGGCGGCGATGGGCGAGAGCTCGTCGGTCAACTCGTGTCCGTAGAGGGGAAGCCCGGCTTCGACGCGCAGGGTGTCGCGCGACCCGAGCCCGCACGGCTTGACGCCCGCCTCAAGAAGGACGTCCCAGAGCTTCGGCGCGTCCTCGGCGGAGCAGATCAACTCATAGCCGTCCTCGCCGGTATAGCCGGATCGGGCGGCAAAGCAGGGAACCCCGCCGACGGTGCATTCGACGACTCCGAAGGCGGGGGCGCTGGCGAGCGCTTCCGCCTGGTCGGAGAGGCCGGCCAGGACCGGCACCGCCCGGGGGCCCTGCACCGCGATCATCGCGGTCTCCTCGGTCTGGTCGGTGATCTCCACCTGCTCCCGGTTGTTTTCCCGAAGCCAAGCCACGTCCTTCGCGTGGTTGCCGGCGTTTACCACCATCCGGTATTCCGAGTCCTCGATCTTGTAGACGATGATGTCGTCGACGCATCCGCCCTGGTGGTTCGGAAGCAACGAGTACTGGCCGGTGTGCGGCTCCAGCTTGGCGACGTCGTTGGAAGTGGTCCTCTCGAGGAAAGAGAGCACCTTGTCGCCTCGGAGCGTCAGTCGCGCCATATGGCTGACGTCGAACATCCCGGCGCCCTCGCGAACGGCCTTCGCCTCGGCGATGACGCCGGCGTACTGCACCGGCATCTCGTAGCCGGCGAACGGCACCATCCGCCCTCCGGCCTGCGTGTGCTGATCGAAGAGAGGGGTTCGAAGGAGGGTTTCGGCCATGCTCTGAGCGTACCCATCGGGATCAGTCCCAGTAGGCGACGGGCGTGCCGCGCACAGGGAACGCCTCCAACTCCGCTTCGAGCTGGTCCGCGGCTTCCCGAAGCGCCTCCGGGTCGCTGCTCAGGGAGAGCATCACGCTCGCGCAGGCGAGATCGACCAGGGCGCGAGGCCCCAGTTCGGGGGCGACGACCAGGTTGTAGTACCGGTCGCCGATCTCGTCCTCGTAGGTTTCGAAGGTGAGCGAGGGCTCGATGAAGTCGAGGGTGGGTTCGGAGAGCCCGACCGCGGCTTTCCGCAGCCAGTCGGCGATGGTCCGGGCTTCGGTGGTGAGCAACGCCGGGTCGGACGCGTCCCACCCCGGCATCTCGGCGACGCGAAGGCGGACGCGGAGCCAGTTCGCGTCGTGCCAATCCTCGGAAGGCTTCGCGTCCGGAAATTGATAACCTTGCACCGTCAGCTCTATCTTTTCGTCGAAGGATCCGCGGAGGAGCATGATACCGATCATAGCGTGATCCGGGGGTTCGCGGCACGATGGAGCAACATGGCGGTTCGACAGCTC
>DASWVS010000344.1:0-2027 GCA_036401135.1 Fimbriimonas sp. | reverse complement strand
GATTAGCGCCGAGGTGGTGGCGACCTCGTACGACGAGATGCTTCGCGAAGCGACCGAGATCTCTTCCTGGCACCCGAACATCGTGGTAAAGGTTCCGCTGATCGAGCCGGGTGTGCGACTCGTTCGGGAACTGGCCGATCGCGGCGTCAAGACCAACGTAACCCTCGTCTTTTCGGTTTCGCAAGCGTTGCTGGCGGCGAAGGCGGGAGCGACCTTCATCTCGAACTTCGTCGGCCGTGTCGACGATATGAGCGACGACGGGATGGAGGCGGTGGCCGACACCGTGCAGATGGTTCAGAACTACGGGTTCGACAGCCAGGTGCTGGTGGCTTCGGTGAGATCCCCGCTGCACGTGGCTCGGGCAGCGGTCGTCGGCGCCCACATCGCGACGATGCCGTTCAGTTCGATGCAGGCTCTTTTCAAGCACCCGCTGACGGACGTCGGTCTGAAGCGTTTCCTCGACGACTGGAACAAAGCCGGGCTGAGCATTTTCTGAGAAACGCGGAAAAGCGGTTGGCACGGTGATGCCGTTGCCTTACACTAGCCGAATCCTTGTTTGTGGAGGCAGCCGGTGGAAGACAGGTATCTCGTCGATATTCAAACGGATAGCTCGGAGGCGGCGCAGCTCAAAGGGGTTGCGGGGGTGGAGGTGCGAAAGGAGTCGCCGGTCCAGGCGCCGCCGGTCGATCCCGTCGCCGGTTCGCGGTTCGTCGAGCCCGTGTCGCTCATCGCGGCGGTGACGATCTCGGTGATAGCGAAACGCCTCGTCGAGACCTGGTTGAAGAGCAAAGAGGAAGGGGTCCTGATCGATTTGAGCAAGGATCCCGTGGTGATCTCTCGGATCGCTGGCGTTCCCGCGGGCTTCATCGTGAAGGTCGACAAGGACGGCAAGGCGGAAACGATCCAGGCCGACTACAAGGACACCGAGAACCTGTCGTCGCTCCTTGCCAAGGTCGTCGCTCCGGCGAAGGTCTAACCGCATGGATTTTGCCTTCGACGCCCTTGCCGGCACCGTCTACGTGAACGCCGAAGCCCCCGGCCGATGGGAGCACGAGGGCTTGGGTGAGTTCTATGCGAATCCGAACGGGCAAGCGTGGGGCAATCGGCTCTGTCGCGTGCTGTATCACGAGACGACCCACTTCTGGCAGCTGCTCGGATCGAGTTACCTTGCCGACGTGGTCATGGACGACTGGGAACGGGTCGTCGCCTACGAGCAGTCAGGCAAGACGATCCCCGGGCCGGCAAAGAAGCGGGAGTACACGGCACCGACTTCCCACGGTTTCTCAGCCCATATGTTGGCGGAATGCTGGGCTCGCTACTGGGATGTGCACACGCGAAGCCCCGCCACCATCGCAAGAGAAGAAGACCTCTCCGTAGCCGGTGTCCTGCAGGGGCCGCTCGGTTACTCCTCCGCCGCCTTCGATGCCGTGATGACGGAAGGGAAAGACAGCAAGTGCTACGGAGCCCCCTATCGGGCGTTGCTCGACCAGTTCCTCGGACACAGCGCATACGCGGCTTACTGCTTCCCGATCATCGTTTACTGGGCGTTCAATAGCCCCGACCCGGTCGGCGCTTACATGAGGATGATCGGCCAAGCGTGGGCGTCGGGCAACGTCCGGGCGGCGCTCGAGGCTCGTACCGGGAGCATCAACGTCGATTGGTTCCGGCTGCGCGGGGTTCTCGAGGAAGCTCTCGATCCGCCTCCCCCCGGCGGAATGTTGGGGCAGTCCCCCGCGCTCGCGGCGCATCCGCTGTATGCCGAGTATGAAAACAAGCTCGTCGATCTTTCGCTCGTGGCGGCGCAGCTGCTCTTGCGGACGCGCGAGCCGGCGAGTGTCGCCGAGCTGGAACTCTACGACAGCCTGCTCGCCTGCCAATCCCAGCAGGACTTCTGTTTCATGCTTCCAGGCCAGCCGAACATCCGGTACGCGATGGGCAAGTGGCTGGAGCCTTCCGCCGTCCAGTTTTCGAACCTCGCGGTCTACGGGCGGCGCTCGCAGGCGGGGGAGGGCAGCGTCCGGCCCGAA
>DASWVS010000343.1:0-1578 GCA_036401135.1 Fimbriimonas sp. | reverse complement strand
GCAGTCGAAGAGCTGGGCTACCAGCCTCATCCGCTGGCAAGGAGCCTGATCCGCGGACGCACCGAGTCCATCGGCTTGATGGTTTCCGGTCTCCAGAACCCGTTCTTTGTGGAGCTTCTCGAGCAGGCAGTCCGGGCAGTCTCGGACTCCGGCTACGCGCCCATCCTGAACTGCGGCCCCTCCGTCGACGGCACCTACGGCCACCACTCCAAGATCAACCAGTGGCTGGTGGACGGGGTGATCATGTGGTGCGAGGGAAGCGAATCGATCGCCGACTACCTGCATGGGCCCGCGGGACGCCTTCCCGTGTGCTACCTCTCGAGCCACGACCGGGAGGACGACCATGACCTCCTGGAACTCGACCTCGTCGAAGGCGCCAGGAGCCTGGCGCGGCACATCATCGATCGGGGCTACCGCCGCGTGGCCTATGTGACCCCGTACGCGAGGTCCGACTCGTTCCCGCACCGCAAACGGCAGGCCGGTTTCCACGAGGTGTTCGACGGCGCCGAGATCGCGTTCGAGACGATGCACTTCCCGACGCCGGGACCGACCCGCTTCCGCGGGTACCAGGCGGGAATTGCGATCGCGTCCATGCCGCCCAGCCGACGGCCCGAGGTGGTCATCTGCCACAACGACATCACCGCCGTCGGTCTTCTGAGCGGGTTTCGACGCAGCGGCGCCAGGGTTCCCAACGACATCGCCGTCACCGGGTTCGACGGGATCGACGAAGTCCGTTGGCTCGCCCGGCCTTTGACCACGGTCGCCATTCCCGTGGAGGACATGTGCGTCCGGGCCGTGAAGATGCTCATCGAAAGGATCGAAGGTTTTGAAGGGCCGCGGCGCCATGAGATGATCGTGCCCCAGCTTCGCATCGGCGGGACGACCTGACCTCCCCGTGAGAGAAAATCGATGTTGGTTCCGGCCGCTCTGATGCTTGCCATGCTCCAGACCTCCTCGCGCTCGGTCGAGTTCTCCTACGTTCCCGAGCGCTCGCTCAAGTCCGTCGTGGTCGTCGGACAGTTCAACAACTGGGACCGAGCGCGGCACCCGCTCCAGCGTCAGAGCGACGGAAAAACCTGGAGGGGGCGTTTCGAGATCCCGGTGGGGGTCTATCAGTACCTCTTCTGCGAGGACAACGAGCGATGGGTTCCCGATCCGGCCGCGCCGAAGGTTTCGGACGCCAACGGCAACACGAACTCGAAGCTCGTGGTGGTGCCTCGAGAGTACGACGACCTTCCCGGCGTTCCCGGCGACGGAAACGTGACGCTGTCGGCGGTCGACCACAAGCCGGACCGCTCCGACACTGCCCGCCTCGATCGGACGACCGGCTACGTGCGCCTCCAGACCCGCGCCAACGACGTCGCCCGGGTCCTCGTCGAATCGAACGGAAGACGAACGCCGATGGAGAAGGTCGGCGGCGACGAGATCCGCGACCTCTGGCAAGGCAAGCTCCGCATCGAGGAAACAACGACCCGCTACCGCTTCATCCTCGATGACGCCCCCCCTCCTCCCTTTGCGAGCAAAGGGAGGAGGGGGCAGGGGGAGGAGTTCACGACCCCGTGGTATCAACAGCGCCTC
>DASWVS010000342.1:0-8347 GCA_036401135.1 Fimbriimonas sp. | reverse complement strand
CCGAACGCCATGTCGACCCCCGGCTGTCCCACGGTCGCCACGAAGGGCTTCGTCTCAGGCTCCATCGCCAACCGAAGGAGCGACAGGGCGAGCCCGACCAAAAGCCCGTTCAACAACGGCCGCGTTTTTGGGAACCCCTCTCCCTCCATCAGCATCGCCAAAGCCGTGGATGCCAGCACGCACCATGCCGACACGAGGTAGATCGAGCCGAAGTAGGCGCTCTGGTTGACGATTGGGTAGAGCCAGAGGGGCGTCGCCAGGATCCCCCACGGGAAGGCGAGGACGGGGAGATAGGAGCGGAACACCTCGATGCCGACCCAGACGAGCGGGATCATCCACGCCTGCTTACGACGCCAGCAGGACGCGATCAGCCAGCCGGCCAGCCCGAAGTACACCGCGTACGCCGCCGAGGCGGCGACATAGGGAACGAGCCCCAGCAGGACGCTCCGCGTCCACCGGGCGACAAAAAGGTCGAGCCACCACAGCTGGCCCAGCCCGTACAGCAGGCCGAACAGGTAGCCCGACTTCCATCCCTCCTTTCCCGAGGCCGTGCGAAGCTGGATCAGCCAGGGCGTCAGCGCCACGATCGCGATCAGTCCGAGGTTGAACGGAGGGAACGCCAGCAGGAGCAGCCCTGCGCTCGCTGCCGCCGGCCAATATCTGAGGATGCCTCTCACGCGCGTTCGCACCTATCTCGCTACGCCGTCCAGGCTTCCGGTCAGCGAATGCTCGCTCAGATGCGAGGCGTCGTTGTAGCGAACGAGGTTGTAAAGGCCATCGGCGCGACGCTCCAACTCGCAGACCGCCGTGTTGGCGAACCGAAACGAGCGCGAGGTGTCGAGGCTGCCGAGGACCAGCCGGGCAAGAAGGATCGAGGCGGTCCCCCCGTGGGTGGCGACCATCATCGTTCCGTCCTGATGGTGGATCTCGGTCAGCACCCGGTCGAGCCGGTTCCAGACGTCTCTGAACGACTCCCCCCCGGGTGGACGAACCGCTTGGCGCGAGATCCCTTGCTCGAGGGCCGACTCAGCGATCCTCTCGGCGACGTCTCGGAAATCGAGCCCCTCCCATTCCCCGAAGCTCCTTTCCCGGAGATCGGGCGACTCTTCGACGGCGGACCCGGTGGCGCGGGACACGGGTTCGACCGTCTGGCGGCAACGGAGGAGGTCGCTGCTGAGCAACCGGTCGAGGGACGCCCCTTCGAAAGCTCGGCCGAGGCGCCGCGCCTGCTCCACGCCTACGGCGTCCAGGGGGATATCGGTGTGGCCCTGGGCACGGCCGGCGACGTTCCACTCGGTTTGTCCATGACGAACCAGGAACAGACGCATATGGGTCCGATCATACCTGCCAAGGTTTCGCCTCGCCGAGTTCGTTCCCATGCGGATCGATCCGGAGGGAGCCCAGCCTCAGGATCCGCACCGGCGCCGGCGGGATCGCCGTGCAGAGAACCCGCGCGCGCAGCGATTCCCAATCGATTTCGGCGACGGTTCCCATCCCGAAATCTTCGCCGTTCGGCCTGCCGAAGCTGCAGAGAAGGTTCCGGTAGGCCTCCGGCGAAACCAGGTGGGCGCGCGCGGTGTGGCTGGAATCGAGCGCGCGAGCGATTTGGGCGTCCGATAGCTCCTCGTCGCTCACCATCAGCAGCGTGCTCCCGCATCGCTCCGCGTACAGCACGCCCTCGACCTCGCGGGTGAGGTTCTCCCCCGACCCGAAGCGCGCGCCCTCGATCGTCACCTGGCGCAGATCGACGTCGTGCTCCTGGCACTGCTCCATCAGCTTCATCCATTGCGCCTTCCGCTGGGCCTGCATCACCAATAGTGGAAACGACTTGCCCAGCTCGACCTCTTCCGGGCCAACCGGGAATCCGTCGAGATCGAGGGCCGTCCCCTGGGCTACGAGGATCGCCGACGGCTGGACGAGCTGGGCGATCAGGGCCACGATCTGCCGCAAAAGCGGGAACGGCCGATAGGGGAACAGCTGGATGAGCGCATCCTCCTCGGCGACGAACAGCGCCTGGGCTAAGGAAGCCATCATCACGTGGGGTGCGCGCTGGGCGTCGAGGCTCCCGTAGAAGCGGTGGTAGACCGGGCGGTTGCCACGAACGAGGACGAACCTCGCCGGGGGGCCGGCATAGCTCTCGGCGGGGTCCAGGCACAGGAGATCCCGGTTGCCACGGTGCTCTTTGAGCCAATCACGCCACGAGACACCGTGGTGGCCGATCAGTAACGTCTTCCCCACAATCTAGCAGACGGCAGCGCGCCGAACTCGGATTCAGCGGTTGAGGACGAGTTCCTCGGCGGTCAATCGCTCGCCGCGGGGCTTCAGCTCGACTTCCGGGTTCAGCTTGCCGATCGCGACCAGCAGGACGGGGAGGTATCGCTCCTCCAGCCGGAACGTCTCCGCCAGCTTCGTCGGCTCGAATCCGCCCATCGGCGCCGTGTCCCATCCGGCGCCCTTCGCGAGCAGCATGAACGTCATCGCCCACAGAGACCCGCCCCGGAACGCCTCGTCTCGCGAACGTACCGCGTTTTCGCTGTACGCCTCGTAGGCGCGCTGAACCCACTCGTCCCGGCCTTGTTCCGCGAGATACCCGCGTACGACGTTGCCGTCCGCGATCCGCGGCGCGTTCTCGTGGTGCTTCAGGTCGCCGAGAACGACGACGATCGCGCTCGCCTGCAGGATCTTCCGCTGACGAAAGCTCGCCTCGTGCAGCCTTTGCTTCTCCTCCTCCGTCTCGCAGATGAGGAAGCGCCAGGGCTGGAGGTTGAGCGAGCTCGGAGCCAGGCAAGCCTCGTTCATCAGGCGCAGGAGCTCGCCCTTCGGCATCCTGACGCTCTCGTCGAAGGAAGGCGTGGCCCTGCGGGTGGCGACCGCGTTGGAAACGTTCATGGGGTGGATCGGGGTGGAGCATCCCTGCTCCGACCAATGTTGCCACCTGGTCCGTGGTGAGCCCCTAGGTGAGGATACCAGACCTCCGTTCCGAGTCGACGACCATGAGCGTCCCGGCGCCAACCAGGATCGGGAGGAGCGCGACGTTGATGAAGGGCAGCAGAGAGAGGAGGCCGGCGGTAAAGATGAAGGAAACCGCCCCCTTCAGGCGGAAGACCCGCCCCCACTGGCCCCCGAAAAGCACGCCTCGCCGCACGTACGCGCTCGCCGTGAAGTCGAACAGGGCGATCAGGCCTGCCGCAACGATCCCCGGCACGCCCCCCAGCCAGAGCCCGCAACAAAGGGCCGCCGCTCCGGTGGAGATCGAAAAAACCGTCCGCCCCGCGCTGTCGGCGAGCATCACACCCATCGGTAGCTTCGACGGTGCGGCAACGCCCGCAACGAGCTCCTCAATCTCGGCGCTGAGCCGGTCCCACGCGAAAGAGCTGAGGAACGACGCGATCGCAAGGAAGGCGACGCCCGCAAGGAACACCCAGGCGACGAGATACGCGACCGCGCCGAGCACCGCCGCCAGAGCGTCGGGCAGGTAGTCCCCCCGCTGCAGGAACCGCGTGATGGCCGGCACGATCAGTGCGTACCCCGCGAGAACGATCCCCAAGAAGGCGACCGCCGCAAAGACCAAGGGGCGCGTGCAGTACCGCCAGAGCCGGGGATGCCGCCGAAACAGCCCTGCCGATTGCAGAAGATAGACCATCAAAGCCTAGACGCGGCCGGCCGCCGCCCCGTTGCCTGTAAGATCAAGAAGGTATGTCGCTCGGACTCGCCTGCTGCCTCCTGGCCCTCGCGCCTCAGAAGGGGATCCAGGATGGATGGGCCTTCGATGATCGGCTCGAGCCGATCCTCACCCCCGGCGTCGCGCGCACGATGAAGGACCTCGGCGCCAGGTGGGTCCGCCTCCACTTCCGCCTCAATGCGACCCATCCCGCCTGGGACGAGCCGCTCCTCGAGGCCTACGAAAAAATCTTGGGCACGTTGAAAAAGGAGAAGCTCGAAGTGCTGGGGCTTGTGACGTACGAGTCGCACCCTGGAACCCAGAAGGACTGGATCGAGAACAGCGCCGAGGTCCACGGCGGCAACGGCGACAACCCCTACCTCCGGGCCTGGGCAGGGGCAACGTTTCGCCGCCTCCTCAAGCGCTACCCTTCGGTCAGGTTCTGGGAGATCTGGAACGAGCCGAACTGCTGGACCACCCATCCTCCCGGCGAACGGGACAGGCTGCCGGGGCAGTACTACCTCTACCCCTCCAATTTCGCCTGGCTCCTGAAGCGCGCCCACCTCGAAGCCAGTGCTCTGAAGCCGGCCCGCAAGATCGTTTCCGGCGGCCTGCTGGGTGCCGACTTCACCGGCGATCCCGTCGCCGACACCGCCATCCCCTACCTGAGGGACACCCTGAAAATGGGCCGGGAGAAGGCGGAATGGGGTGGAACCGTCCCGGTCGGCGTCTGGGGCCTCCACCTCTACATTCGGAGCGGCGGCCTCGTCGCCGCCGAAGACTTTGCGCCGTTTCCGGCGGCATTCGAGCGCGAGGTGAACAGCCTCGATCCGACGAAGCGCTCCATTTGGCTCACCGAGATCGGCTGGCAAACCGACAAAGGCGGCCTGAGCGAGGAAGGCCAGGCGGCGAACGTTCGCATGCTCCTCGAAGACCTCTCCAAGCGTCCCCAGTACGGGCCCGTCTTCTACTTCAAGCTCCGCGACGAACCCGCCGCCGGCCTGAACTTCGGCCTCGTTCGATCCGATGGCGCGAAGAAGCCCGCGTTCGACGCCTACCGGTCCGCGCGCCTCTAGGGGGCGCCGCCAGAATCGCTCGTATCAATAGAGCCCAGGAATCGGGTCAACTTAGCCCGAGCATGAAACCCATCGTCGCAGACCGGATCCAACGAAAAATCGTCAAGAACCCAGGCAAGGACCTCTCGAAGCTGCTGCGCCGCGTCTCCTGCGAACTGGATTTCGCTCGGGCGCTCGGGGAGGCGACGGACCATCCCGAGTGGGCGTCTCTGCTCGACCAGGCGGAGGCGAGGCTGGATACGTTCGACGGCGGGCTCGAGGCGCTGCAGGCCGAAGTCGGGAAGATCGAGGATTCGCTCGCCCCGGTGGCCGCCGTCGCCAAGGAGTATGTGATCCACTGCGTCGGCCACGGCCACATCGACATGAACTGGATGTGGTCCTGGCCGGAAACCGTCGCCGCCACCCACGACACCTTCGCCTCCGCCCTCTCCTTCATGGAGCAGTACCCCGACTTCACCTACTCTCAGAGCCAGGCGTCGGTCTATGAGATCGTCGAGCGCCACTATCCGGCGATGTTCGAGGAGATCAAGCGGCGCGTCAAAGAGGGTCGATGGGAGGTTACCGCCGCCCACTGGGTCGAAGGGGACAAGAACCTCGCGAGCGGGGAGTCCCTCGCCCACCACCTGCTCTACACCCGGCACTACTTCCAGGAGAAGTTCGGCCTTTCGCCGGAAGACGTTCCCGTCGATTGGGAGCCAGACACCTTCGGCCATGCGAACACCATCCCGACGATCCTGAAGCAGGGCGGCCTGAAGTACTACTACTCCTGCCGCACCGGCGGCGGATACCACCACGACCGGGTCGGCGACGTACGGCCTCCCGTCTTCTGGTGGCGAGGCCCCGACGGCTCGAAGATCCTGGTCAATCGCGAGACCACTTGGTACAACAGCTACGTCAACATCGGCACCAACTACGCGGCGCCCCTGGTGGTGTTCGCGAAAGCGACTGGCCTCCGAAACTGGCTGAACGTCTACGGCATTGGCAACCACGGCGGAGGCCCCACGCGCGAGGAGATCGACTACTTCATCGAATCGCAAAGCTGGCCTATCTGGCCGACCGTCCGCTTCAGCACCAGCAAAGCCTACTTCGAGGCCATCGAGCAGGAGATCGAAACGGGCGGCCTCGACATCCCCGTGATCGACCACGAACTGAACTTCGAGTTCACCGGCTGCTACACCACCCAGACCTCGATCAAGCGCGCGAACCGGTTCGGAGAGAACTACTGCGTAGAGACCGAGGGGCTGACCGTGCTGGGAGCCCGGTCGCTCGGTTTGGACGCCTCGCAGCTCTCGCTTCCCGACCTCCGCAAAGCCTGGCTGAACGTCCTGTTCAACCAGTTCCACGACATCCTGCCCGGTTCCGGCGTCGCCGCCACCCGGGAGCACGCGATGGGCCTCTTCCAGGAAACGGGAGCCATCACCGGCTCGATCAAAAGGAACGTCACCAAGGAGATCGCCCGGAGGATAGACACCCTCAGCCTCCTGCCCGACACTCCCGAGGGAAGGGAAGAGCGGGCCCTCGTCGAGAAGGGCGTTGCCAATACGCCCTTCGAAGCCGGCGCCGGCCTGGGTGCCGGACAGACGGGCTACTCGCAATCGAGCGGGGGCGGACGGCGGTTCTTCCCGTTCGTCGTCTACAACCCGTGCGCCTGGGAGCGATCCGAGATCGTGCAGGCCCACCTCTACGACATCGATCTCGATCCGTCGCGGATCGTCGCGATCGACGCGAACGGCCGCGCCGTCCCGACCATGCTCGTGTACAAGAGCGGCAACTCGTGGGCGGATTGGGGGCACACGAAGTACTCGCTTCTCTTCCCGGCGGAGAACGTCCCCTCCCTCGGATACAAAACCTTTATCCTCTGCGAAGGCACGGCCGACGATGTTCCCGCCGCCACCCTTCTGGGCGACGGCGAGATCCGGACGCCTCACCTCGCCGTGAACTTCGATCGCTATCACAGCGGCTTCAACGTTACGTCCGACCCGGAAGGCCATCTCGGGCAGTTGGGTGTGTGGCAGTTCGTGACCGAGCGCCCGAGGGGGATGACGGCGTGGGTCCTCGGAGGCGAGATCGAGCCGCCTCAGCCGCTCGTCAGCCAAGGCTTCTCCGTCCACGGGGCGCAACGGAACGAGGGCACCGGGCTCCCCAGCGGATCCAGCTTCGCCTACATCGTCACCAACCGCATGGTCGTCCCCGGAACCTCGTCCACCGTCACCGTCCGCGCCTTGGTCCACGCCTTGGAGCCTCGGGTCGATTTCGAAGCCGACGTCGATTGGCGCGAAATCGGGGACGAGGCCCGAGGCATCCCCGGCCTTCTGCTCGACTTCGCCGTCAACACGTTCGGGCACAGCGCCGTCTACGAAACGCCCTACGGGTCGATCCACCGCACGATGAACGGCGGCGAAGAGGTCCCGACCCTGCGATACGCCCACCTGCCCGAGAACGGCCTGACCATCCTCCAGGACTGCAAGTACGGGCACGCCCGCTGCGAGGATGGCCTCCAGATGAGGATCGTCCGGTCGAGCTTCGACCCCGACCACGCCCCGGAGGTGGGCAAGTCCAAGGTTCGATATTCCGTCTACTTCCACGACGCCGAAGCGAAGTCCGCGGACCTCACCCGCCTCGGCGCCGCGTGGAACCATCCCCTGATCGTTTTCCCCGCGACGCTCCAGTCGGGCGGCCTGCCGACTTCGCAGTCGTACGCGTCCGTCGAAGGCGAGGGCATCGTCCTGGCGGGGCTGAAGCTGGCCGAGGACGGCGGGCTGGTGCTCAGGCTTGTGAACTATGGCGACGCGGACGCCCGCGCGACCGTCCTCCTCGACGAGCCGCTGGTTCAAGGGTTGGCGACCGCGGAAACGGTCGACCTCATGGAGCGGCCGGTCACTGGAGATGCGACGCTCGAAGGCAGTCGGGTCTCGGTGTCGGTTCCTGCTCGCTCCTTTTCTACGGTTCGGCTCCGCGAGCGATAAAAAAATAAAAAAACTCGAAAAATTGCGCCATCCACCGCAATTTGTGCTACTATATCCCCGTCGCTAGGAACAAAGACCGGCGACGGAAAACAGGAGCCAGTTGCAAGGGGAGAGCGCAATGAAGAACCTGATTAAAAAAACGGATAGGAACCAGATCACACTTGTTAGGGGAGAGCTCGTAAGGGACCACTCGGTGTTCCCACCGCTCAACGAGGTTGTTGCCGTAGCGATGATGTTCGTCGGAGCGATGATGGTCTTCGTTTCCTAAACCGAACAAGGGGAGAGCAAGCGAACGGGGCCGTTCCGAAAGGAGCGGCCCCTTCTTATTGGTGATAGGCACGCCTCAGTGCGGCGAGTTCCAAGTCCGGAACGACCCCGAAAGCACCACCTCCTGCCCCTCGTACACTCCGCACGGCCCTCCGTGCTCGGACTGGGCGATCCCTTCGTCGATGCGACTCCCGTCCATACGAAAGACGGGGAAGTAGTACTTGGCGACCTGCTTCGTCTCCGCCGCGATGTAGTGGCCGATCAAGGTCCTCCGGAATCGGTCCTGAGAACGGTTTTCGAAGGAGCCGTGGATGATCGAGCCGTTGAAGAACAGCACGTCCCCGCGCTTCATGAGGGCCGGGATGGCCTCCTTTCCC
>DASWVS010000341.1:0-5017 GCA_036401135.1 Fimbriimonas sp. | reverse complement strand
GACGATGTTTGGCAGGCAGGAAAAGGACCCTCGGTCGGCCATTGGGCATGCCATGCGGCGATATGGGTGGACCGGTACAACGAGCCGGTCAGCGCATGGCCGCCTCCTGACCGCCTCGGCTTCGACGACTCCGCCAGCAACGAGCAGATTCCTTCACAGCAGAAGCTGATCCTGTACATCGAGACCATCAGGTGCGAGATGAGGCAGCGCCTCGAGGAGAAGAGCGACGATTGGTTCTTCGAACCGACGGCGTTCGGACACACGGCCACCAACCGTCTCGGCGCCTACATCTATTCCCTACGACATCTGCTGTACCACACGGGCGAGGTGAGTATGGCGCTGAGGATGCAGGGAGCGGACGAAACAAGCTGGCATTGAGCGTCTATAGGTTTCTTGGATAGGCGAATAGAGCGGGGAGTCCCCCCGTGTGCCAGAAGAGCACGCGTCCTCCGACCGATCCCTCCTCGACCATCGCGAGGAGGCCGCTGAACGCCTTGGCGGTGTAGATGGGGTCGAGCAGTATCCCTTCCCGCTGAAGCAGTGTCCGGATCGCGGTCGATCCTGCCTCGCTGGGCACCCCGTATCCCGAGCCCACGAACCGGGTGTCCAAGCAGAAGTCGCTCGACTGCAGCACTCGTGCGCCGGGAAGGATTTCCGACAAACCACGGCCGAGAGTCGCGAAGTCTTCGACCATTTCCGGTTCGGGATCGCTGCAGACGCCGATGATCCTTGTTCGAGTGCCGTCGAAGGCGTAGGCGAGGCCGGTCTGGGTGCTCCCGCTGGAACTGGCGAAGACGACATAGTCGAAGGGCCGAGTCTGTTGCCGCTGGAGCTCCAGCCCCGCCTCGTAGAAGGCATAGGCGCCCGCAACGGCGGAACCGCCGACGGGGACGCGGTAAACGTGCCTGCCTTGCGACTCCAGTTCCTGAGCCAGGTCCTCCATCGCCTCGAAGAGCGTTTCCCAGTCGCCGTCGGCGATGACGCGGAGGTCCACTCCGGACAGGCGGCTCAACAACGCGTTGCCGTTTTCGGCCTCCATAGGGGCGGGTTCAGGCTGCCCCGCCGGTCGATCGAAGGGCAGCTTCATCGCGACCGCGGCACAGTCCAGGCCATGCATCGCGCAAGCCGGTCCGAGTTGGCGGATGAAGTTCGACTGGAGCGCGCCGCAGGTGACCACGATCTCCGCGTTCTGCTCGAGGGCGTCCGCGATCAGGTACTCGAGCTTGCGGCCTTTGTTGCCTCCCATGGCGAACCCGGTCAGATCGTCCCGCTTCATCCATAGGTCCACTTTCAAGTCCGAGCTCAGCCCGTCGAGCCGATGCAGCGGAGTGGGCGCCTGGATCAGGTTCACCTTGGGTAATGCCGCCATGTCCAGAGTCTACGCGTTGGCGCAAGGCCCCATAATCATGCGATGAAGAGGAAGGGTTGCTGGATAGGCTTGGGCGTTCTGGTTCTCCTGATCGTCGGCCTGGTGTTCACGGGACCAGGCCAAGCCTTCGTCGACATCTGGCGCACGGGTGCGATCCAGGACGCGCTGCGAAAGGATGAGAAGGAGTACCGGGCCACGACCGAGCGGAACCTCAAGGCGCTCCACACGGCGATGATGCTCTACCACGACTCGGAGGGCCAATTCCCCGCTGCCGAAGGATGGATGAACGCGATCCTTCCCCGCCTCCGAACCGGCGACCTCAAAGAAGGGGAGGAGGCGAAGAAGCTGATCCGGCCGGTTTTCAACGAGCAGGCCGAACGCTTCGACGACCATTACGGCTACGTCATGAACCAGGCGGCAAGCGGAAAGTACAAGGACGACGTCGATCCCAAGATCCCTCTGATCTACGAGTCGGATGAGAACTGGATCTGGAACGCGCAGGGCGACCCCGACGAGGACGGAACCGGAAGCTACGTCGCCGTCGACGGAACGCTCGGCACGTTCCCGAAATAGGCTGGGACCCCGACCCGACCGCAAGACGCGCCGTCCAACAGATATACTGGCGCCTGAATCGTTGGCCCACGTTGGCCTTTCAAAGACGAAAGACCCGAGGTTATCCGCCATCTATGTCAACCCTTTCCGCGAACCGCGCCTTTAACAAGCTGGATTTTCTGAAACTGATGGCCCTCAGCCGGGAGGGCGACCGCCGGGAGGGGATTCTCCTCCGCCAGAGCAAAGGGTGGTTCCAGGTGAGCGGAATGGGGCACGAGGCCCTCGGAGCGCTGGCCTTTGCGCTCCGCGAAGACGACTACATCTTCCCTTACTACCGGGACCGGGCGCTGGTCTTGGCTCGTGGCGTCTCGAATTACGACCTGGCGCTGGGCTACTTCGCCAAGCGCGAGAGTTCGTCGGGAGGGCGTCAGATGCCTTCCCACTACTCGAGCCGCGAACGGAACGTCTTCAGCGCCTGCACCCCGACCGGCGGGAACCTGCTTCCGGGATGCGGGGCGGCGTGGGCCATGAAGCTCGAGAAGACGGACCGCGTCGTCGTCGCGACCGTGGGCGATGCCGCTTCCCGTCAAGGGGAGTTCTACGAAGCCCTCGCCTTCGCCTCGCAGGAGAAGCTCCCGGTGGTCTTCGTGGTTGAGGACAATAAGTACGGGATCTCGACTCCGACCGCCAAGTACCTCCCCTTCCACCTCGGCATCATGAGCGAAGAGCACGTGATCCGGATTGACGCCCGCGACCCGGACAACGTGTTCGAAGCGGGTTCTCGCGCAGTCGAAAAGGCTCGGCGCGGCGACGGGCCCACCGTGCTCTGGTGCGACCTGGACCGCCTCTCGAGCCACACTTCGAGCGACGACCACCGCGTCTACCGTCGGCTCGAGGACATCGAGGAGATGTCGAAGCGCGACCCGATCCGGCTGTTCGCGGAGCGGCTCATCCGCGAAGGCGAACTGGACGAAGCCAAGTGGCAGAACCTTCAGGCCGAGGTCTCAAAGGCGGTCGACGACGACTATCTGCGGGCCGAACGCGCCACCGACCCGGATCCCGGCAGCATCCTGCAGAACGTCTTCGGCCCGGATCCCGACCCTTCGGCCCCGCCCCTCGCCGCGGGCAAGATGACGATGGTCTCGGCCATCAACCAGACATTCCGGTCGGCGCTCGATTCCGACACCAAAGTGGTCTTTTTCGGCGAGGACATCGAGGATCCCAAGGGAGGCGTCTTTGGGATGACCAAGGGCCTGAGCGACTCGTTCCCTGGCCAGGTCTTCAACGCCCCCCTCGCCGAGGCGACGATCATGGGGGTTGCCGTCGGGATGGCGGCCTATGGATACCGGCCCGTGTTCGAGCTGCAGTTCGTCGACTTCGTTGCCCCCGGGTGGAACCAGATAACGACGAACATGAGTTCGCTCCGCTGGCGCACCGACGGAGATTGGACTTGCCCCTGCGTCGTCTACGCGCCGTACGGGGCCTACCTGCCGGGAGGCGGACTCTGGCACAGCCAAGCGAACGAATCCATGTTCGCCCACTGGCCGGGCCTGAAGGTCGCGATCCCGTCGACGCCCGAGGATGCCGCCGGACTCTTTTGGACCGCGATCCAAAGCTCGGACCCGTGCTTCATTCTTGTGCCCAAGCACATCTTCCGGAAGCCGGTCGAGGTGGCGGCCTTCGAGGCCGTTCCTTTCGGCAAGGCCAAGATCGTGCGGGAAGGGAGCGACGTCACCCTCGTCTCCTGGGGCAACACGCTGGAGGTCGCCCAGGAAGCGGCCGGGCAGACCGACGCCTCGGTCGAGATCATCGACCTGCGCTCGATCGTTCCCTGCGACTACGAGGCCATCGTTCGTTCGGTCGAAAAAACCGGCCGCCTCGTCGTGGTTCACGAGGACGGGCAGACGGGCGGCTTTGGACAAACGATCATCGCCGAGATGACGCGGCTGCCGGAGCGATGGGACCTGTTCCTTTCGCCGCCCCAACTCGTCGCCCGCCGCGACGTCCACATCGGCTACAACCCTTCCCTCGAGTACGCCGCCCTGCCGGACGTCGAACGCGTGCTCGAGGCGATCCGAGTCGTGATGGAGTGAGCTACCGGTTGAGCGTGACCGATTCGACGGACTGGTCCGCCGGATGGGGCGCCGCTTCCTTGTTCTCGAGCACCGGGTAGAAGAAGCCCGCGAGGGCCAGGATCCCCAGGATCGCGATGACTGGAAACATCACGTTCGACAGCCGCCACACGCTCTGCTGGGCCTTCTCGCTGATCGCGATGCCCCACCGGATGCAGAAGCTCCAGATGCCATAGCTGAAGTGGTAGGCGCTGGCCACCACCCCGACCACGTACACGCCGAGAAAGAAGTACGGGATGAACCCGAGGAACGGGGCGCTCAGCTTCTCCGCCCACGTGTCGTAGTAGATCGTTCCATGGGCGCCGTTCACCGCCGCGTTGACGGAGGTGCTCGTCATGTGATAGATGAGGAAGAGGAACGCCACGATCCCCGAGAAGCGCTGGAAGGTGAAGTAGCCGTTCTCCTTGAACCGGTATTTCGGTTCGCCATAGTTGTATTTGGCGTGCGAGAGGATGAAGATGCCGTAGACGGCGTGGAAGATCAGGGGAATCCAAATCGCGATCAGCTTCACCGCCCACAGAAAGTGCAGCGGCATCCCTTCGAAGAACTGGATGACCGCATTGAACTTCGTGGGGCCGGCCAGGCTGAACGTGTTCAGCGTGAGGTGCTGCACGAGGTAGTAGCCAACCGGAATGACCCCTGTCAACGAATGGAGCTTGTGAAGCGTGTAGTTTTCCTTGATCGCTACGGCCATGGCGTTGCCATGTAGGCTACCTGAAGCCGTTTCGTCGCCAGGCTGGACCCGCGCCGATTGTCCGTACCATAGCAAACGGGCCTGCCGAGTGGGAACACCCTCTATCGGCGGTAATCTTTGGCTATGCCGTATATCGCCGACATCACCGCACGAGAGATCCTGGACAGTAGGGGCAACCCGACGCTTGAGGTGGACGTCATGCTCGAAGGCGGCGCGGTTGGCCGCGCAGCCGTGCCGAGCGGCGCAAGCACGGGCGCGTTCGAAGCCGTC
>DASWVS010000340.1:0-4001 GCA_036401135.1 Fimbriimonas sp. | reverse complement strand
TCCGGGCGCATGGGTATCCCCAGGTTTCCGGTCTTGATGCAGTCCCCGGAGTCGAAGTAGAGGTCGACGCCGCGGCGCAACGTGCGTAACCGATCGGCGCGTTCGCGGGTCAAAGTACCGTGAGTGTCGTTCGTATGAAGGAACCGAATCGGCACGCGCGGAGTTTACTGAAACGTAGACTCGTTCCGCCGCAGGATCCCGTCCGCTCGGGATTCCGGACATGATTATGAAGAAGACCACCTACCTCGCTCTCGCCATCCTCAGCGTCACCGCCGCCGCCTTTGCCCAGACCAAGCCCGCCACCAAAGCGCCCACCGAACTCGAGTGCCCCATCATGAAGGGCCACAAGGTGAACATCGCCAAGGCGGTAAAAGACAACAACTTCGCCGACTACAAGGGGCGCCGGTACGTGTTCTGCTGCGGCGGATGCAAGCCTGCTTTCCAGAAGGACCCCGCCAAATACGCCAAAGCCCCGAGCATTCCCGCTCCCGCCAAGAAGAAGGCCTGAGCCTGGACGCGAAAAAGCCCCGGGAGCGTCGCTCCCGGGGCTTTTTTACGCGTCCGCATTACTGCTGGGGAAGCCGGTTGCCGACGACGTCGACGATCAGCATCAGCGCCATGAACAGGATGCCGAGGATCAGGGTCACACGCGACATCGTATCCTCGAAGCTCGCCTTGCCCTTGAAGGTGGTGCGGATGCTTCCGCCGCCGCTCATGGCGTCTCCCTTTCCGGTGATGAAAACGAGCGCGGTGAAGAGGAGGGCGACGAGAAGGCCGATGCCGATGAGGATGTTGTAAAGCGTCTGCACGAAAAACCTCGAACAGCGGATTGTACCTTGCCTCCGGGCCAAAGCCCCCCAAAGGCCCGACCGCCTCAGAGCTCGAGGTTCCAGCCGAAAAGGATCGAAAGGCCGGCCACCAGCGCATAGGCGAAAAGGCTCCCCCCGATCACGTGCAGAACTCCGCTGTTCCAGATCCTCATCGGGACGCTCGCGTAGGCCGCCCTCGTCGACTGGTACCGTTCGAGAAGCTCCTGGCCCGCCCGTATGCCCGAGGCGAGCTGACGGTCGTTCGCGGGCTTGGTGGTCACGTAGAACTGGAGGATCGAACCCAGGGGACGCCACGCCGCCGCCGTCACGACGAGGGCGAGCAGCAGGCGCAGCTCGTGGTTCGGAACGAAGTCCATGCCCGAAAGCCCGAGGAAGAGGCTGAGCCCGACGGCGAGGTTCGTTCCGCACCTCGGATGCACGCGCGGCATCCTTCGAACCACGGACGGCACCAGCTCCTCCCCCCTTTCGATCGCGTGGACCACCTGGTGCTCGGCGGCGTGCGTGCCCGCGAGGGGCAGCAGCCTCATCCCCAGGAAGAAGAGGACGACCGGCAGCACGAGGACGAAAAGGTTCGTCAGCCACATCGGCGATCCGTTCACCGACAGGAGCTCGGCCGTGAACGATCCCGCCAGCTGGGCGGCGACCAACAGGCAGAAGAGAAGCATGCCGGTAGCGACGAGCCCGTACCACTTCGCTCCGCCGCTCACGGTGCCCGTGGTCAGATAGACGCCAAAGGGCGTCGCCATGCCTCCCACGAGGGGAGGACGAAGGATCGGGCGTTTCCGAGGGAGAAGGTCGCTCGGGGTGACCACGCCCATCAGCCGCCCGCCGTCGTCCGCTACCAGGAGCGCCGAGAGGTTGGACGCCGCCATCGTCCTCAGCGCCTGGGCGCCGGTCTCGTAGGGACGGACGATCCTTCCGACGGACGAGCGGGAGCCCACCCCGTCGGTCAACAGGGCTCCGTCGGCCAACAGCCTTGCGAGGTCGCCTTCGCCGATCTGGCCGACGAGCTGCTGTCCTTCCGTGACGGCGACCAAGCCCACGCCGCTCTCACGGAGCCTCGCCCCGGCGAGCGACACCGAGTCCTCCGGCGCCACGTAGGCAGCCGGACGCATCAGCGCCCCGACGGGCTTCGAGAGGAGGTCGGACTGCAGTTGATCCAAAGCCTGGTTACATTGTACATACGCCGCGCCCACGGGCTGGGTGTCATAATGGTCCCCCAGGTGAAGAGGATCGGCGTCATCACGAGCGGAGGCGACGCGCCCGGCATGAACGCGGCGTTGCGGGCGGTCGTACGCGCCGCCCTCGCGCGCGGCACGGCGATCACCGGGTTCTTCCACGGCTACGAAGGCCTCATCAACGACGAGAGCCGCGAACTCGACTCTCCCTCCGTGGGAGGCATCATCGACCGTGGCGGAACGATCCTGCGTTCGGCGAGAAGCAAGACTTTCATGACCTACGAAGGCCGCCAGAGGGCGGTCGAGGTGCTTCTCCGCCACGAGATCGAAGGGCTGGTGGTCGTGGGCGGAGACGGATCCCTGACCGGCGCGTTGAAGCTCCACGAGGAGTTCGACTTCGCCGTCGTCGGCATCCCCGGCTCCATCGACAACGACATCTCGGGGACCGACTTCTCGATCGGGTTCGACACGGCGGTCAACACGGCCGTCGACGCGATCGACCGCGTGCGCGACACGGCCTATTCCCACGAGCGGGTCTTCGTGATCGAAGTTATGGGGCGCCGTAACGGGTTCATCGCGCTCGAAGCCGGGCTCGCCGGCGGCGCCGAGGCGGTACTGCTTCCGGAAGTCCCCTATTCCCTTCTCCGAGTCTGCGACGACCTGCGCTCGGCGGCGGACCGGGGCAAGAAGTCGTCGGTCATCGTCGTCGCCGAAGGCGCCGCCAAGGCCAACGATATCCGGGACTACCTCCAGAAGCACACCGGTTTCGAGACGCGGCACGTCGTCCTGGGCCACATGCAGCGAGGAGGAAGCCCGACGGCGTTCGACCGGGTCCTCGCGCTGAGGCTGGGAGCCCACGCCTCGAATCGGCTGATCAGCGGCTACCGCGGCGAGATGGTGGGCATCATCAGCGGCAGGATGGTTGCGCACCCCCTGACGTACATCCTGAGCACCGAGCGCGAAATCGACCCCGAGAGGCTGCTGCTCGCCGAGATCATGGCTCAATGATTCTAACGATCACGCTCAACGCGGCCGTCGACAACGCCCTGTTCCTTCCTCGGCTCCAAGTCGGGGACGCGAACCGGGTGACGCGCGTCGACCGCGACGCGGGCGGCAAAGGCGTCAACCAGTCGCGGGTGATCGCCGAGTTGGGCGGTCGAACGATGGCGACCGGCTTCCTCGGCGGCCCCGAGGGAACGTTCATCCGGCAGGTCCTCGATACGGCCGGGGTCGACCACGACTTCGTCGAGACCGGCGATCCGACCCGGACCAACTTCAGCGTCGAGGACGACTCGAAGCAGCCTCCCACGACCTTCAACCTGCCGGGACCCACCGTGACGGCCGACGAATGGGCAGGCCTTTTGGCGCGGTGCCGAGAGTTGGGCGATCAGGCGGCGTGGGTCTCGATGGCGGGATCGTTGCCCCGCGGCGTTCCCGCCGACGCCTACCGGACGCTCGCGGGGATCTTCGCAGGCCGCCGAGCGAGGGTGATGCTCGACGCGGACGACGAGCCGATGAGGTTGGGGCTGGAATCGAAACCCGACTTCATCAAGCCCAACCAGAACGAAGCCGCCCGGCTTCTCGGCTGGTCGATCGCCTCGGACGAGGACGCGACCGGCGCCGCGATCGAACTGCGGCGCTTCTGCTCGGAAGACGGCTTCGTCGTGCTGAGCCGCGGCGCGGCCGGCGCAGTGTTGGCCTCCCCCGCAGGTGTTTGGATCGGTAGAAGCCCCGACGTCGACGTTAAGAGCACGATGGGGAGCGGCGATTCGATGATCGGGGGGATCCTCTGGGCGATGGAAGCCGGCAAGCCCATGGAGGAAGCCTTCGCCTGGGGATTGGCCGCGGGCGCCGCCACGGCGGCAACGGACGGCACCAAGATCGCCGGGCAAGAGGCGATCCAGACCCTGGTGCCGCAAGCGACGGTAAGAAAGGTCGGTTAGCCGTACTTACGCCGAGGGTTTCTTCCGACCCGATCCGGCTCCCTTGAAGA
>DASWVS010000339.1:0-3594 GCA_036401135.1 Fimbriimonas sp. | reverse complement strand
TGCTCTGCGAGTGTCTGCCCGATGGTTGCCATAAGGCAACTATATCACTTCTGAGCTAGGGGCAATAGGCGCTCTGCTGCATCGCCTTTTCGTGGGTGGGGTCGACGCTCAGGATGAAGTTGATGTTGGCGCAGCCCTCGTCGAACATCCCCAGCATCAGCTGCGTCATGGCGAGGTCGTATCGGATGTCCAGATCGTTCGGAAATCGCGACGAAAGTGCGGTGAGGGTCGCCAGCGAACCTTCGAAGTCGCCCTCGAAGCCCTGGATCAGCCCCAGCTGGTGCTGGGCCTTGTAGTGGTTCGGATTCAACGCCAGCACCCTCTGCAAGTCGTCTCGGGCTTCGGCATAGCGACCATCACAGCGAAGCTGGAACCCGCGCTGGTAGAGGGCTTCGGCATCCATGATCGAGGACATATTCGTGCAGGCAGTATATCACGGCTCGACCCTGGGGGCGGGGACGCTTAGACTGGTCAGCCCCGGTCCTTGTTCCCCCAGGGGCGGCCCGGCTAGGCCGGACCGGGTTCCAGGCGGTGCCCGCCCACGTGCTGCTGCTTGGACTGCTTTTCCTTCTCGGACTCCGTGGTCTCCTCGGAAGTCCCTTCGCTCCGAACGATCGGCTCCAGCTTCTCGCCCGCCATCACCGCGAGAAACTCTTCGCGCGTGAGGGTCTCTCGCTCGAGCAGCGCGTGCACCACCGAGTCGAGCTGGTCGCGGTGGGTCTGGATGAGGTCGGTCGCCCGCGAGTGGCAGTGATCGACGATCGAGCGGACCTCCTCGTCGATCTGTCGGGCGATGTCCTCGGAGTAGTTCCTCTCGTCCGCGTAGTCGCGGCCGAGGAACGGGTTGTGCGAGCGGCGGCCCAAGGCGAGGGTTCCGAGCTTATCGCTCATGCCGTACTCGCAGACCATCGCCCTTGCGATGCGCGTAACGCGCTCGAGGTCGTTCGAGGCGCCGGTCGTGACTTCGTTGAAGACCAGTTCCTCGGCGACGCGGCCGCCGAGGAGGGCGGTGACGTCGTCGGTGAGTTCGTCTTTGGAGACGAGGTACTTGTCCTGGGTCGGCAGCTGCCAGGTCGAGCCCAGCGACATGCCGCGCGGGAGGATCGTGACCTTGTGCACGGGATCGCTGTGCTCGAGGAGCTCGCCGACGACGGCATGGCCTGCTTCGTGGTAGGCGATCACCTCGCGCTCCTTGGAGTCCATCACTCGGCTTCGCCGTTGGGGCCCGGCGATCACGCGGTCCAGAGCCTCTTCGAGGTCGAGCATGCCGATCTTGCTGTGGCCGCGGCGTGCCGCCAGGAGCGCGCCTTCGTTCAGCGTGTTCGCCAGGTCCGCACCGGTGAAACCGGGGGTTCGCTTGCTGATCAGTTCGAGGTCGACGTCCGTATCCAGCGGCTTGCCCTTCGAGTGGATCTTGAGGATCGCGAGCCGTCCGTTCTGGTCGGGGGCGTCGACGACGATCTGTCGGTCAAAGCGGCCCGGCCGCAGAAGCGCGGGGTCGAGAACGTCGGGTCGGTTGGTCGCAGCGATCAGGATGACGCCGCTGTTGGGATCGAACCCGTCCATCTCGACCAGAAGCTGGTTCAGCGTCTGTTCGCGCTCGTCGTGGCCTCCGCCCAGACCGGCACCGCGCTGTCGGCCGACGGCGTCGATCTCATCGACGAAGATCAGCGACGGGCGATGGGCTTTGGCGGTTTCAAAAAGGTCGCGAACGCGCGCCGCGCCCACGCCGACGAACATCTCGACGAAGTCCGAACCGGAGATGTGGAAGAACGGAACTCCGGCCTCGCCGGCGATTGCTCGGGCGAGGTGCGTCTTACCGACTCCGGGAGGGCCGGTCAGCAGGATCCCCTTCGGGATCTTCGCGCCGAGGGCCGCGTACTTCTTGGTGTTCTTCAGGAAATCGACGATCTCGAAGAGTTCCTGCTTGGCTTCCTCGATGCCGGCGACGTCGTCGAACGTGATCTTGGGGCCCGTTTCGCCCACCCGCTTGGCTTTGCTCCTTCCGAAGTTCAGCGCCTGGTTGCCCCCCAGCTGTGCGGGGCGCAGCACGAGGAAGTAGATCAGCGCGAAGATCATCAGCGGGAAGCCGATGATCGACAGCACGCTCAACAGACCCGAGGTCATCGGCGGCTCTTCGAAGTTGAACTTCGTCTTCGATTCCTTCAGCGCGTTGACGAACGGCTGGGCGTTGGCCGATTCCTGGTTGGGAACCTTGACGCGGAAGGAGTCTCCGCTGTTGAGCTTGCCATGGATGGTCGTCTGCTGCCACTTGGCGCTCTCGACCTGTCCGGATTCCACATAGCTGAGGAACTGGCTTGTATCGATCTCCTTTTCCTGAGGCCCCATGGAAAACGGCGAAGTCGTACCGAGCGTTTGCATCAGCGCGATTCCGACGATTGCCAGGAGGACCAGTAAAAACAATGTTTTGGCGGGTTTGTTCAAAGCTTCTCCGGGGGGATTTGTGATCCTATGCTTCTAGGCTACGTTAAGTAGCCGTTCCACGTTTCCCCGTATTATGACCGCCGTTCCGTTCGGAGGGATTCAAAACGCACTGCGATGGCATTTGCAGAGCCCTCCCCCGCCGCCGCGCGACCGCTCAGGCAGACCCCCGGAGCCCACACCGGGCCGAGCATATCGCAGACGATCGGAAGCCTCTGCCGAGCCGCAACCGTGAGCTTCGCCTCGGCGAGCAGATCGCTCAGTTTGCGGTGGCCGTCGAAGCCTAGCGGCTGGATCTCGTCCCCCTCCTTGAAGGTGCGGAAGAACAGCTGCCCGCGAACCTTGGAGCGATCGAGCCACGCCTCGAGCGACTTTCGCATGGGCTTTCCGGGAGCCGGATCGTCATAGGCGACGAACCTCCAGCCGAACTCGTCGCTGGCGGTTTCGCCGGGAACGGTCAGCGTGTAGCGAAAAGGCACGGTGGGGATCAGGTCTCGGAGGTGGATGGCGTCGGCGTCCCACTCGACGACGACGCGCCCCCCTTCCGCGGTGAGAGAACCTTTGGGTTCGACCGCGAGCCTCTCCACGAGTTGCGTCGTCGCATGGTGGTCAAGGCCCGCACCCAGGGCCTCGCACGCCAGCCGCATCGCGCGCTTGAGCAGCGGGGCCGGGAGCGAGCCGAGGCGGGCCGTCGAGAAGGCCACCTCGACATCCTCCGTCAGGAACGCGAGATCCGCGTTGAGCGGTTTCTCGCTCTGTTCCAGCGCCGCCGCCGCCATCCCGTCGAGGAAGCCGTCCTCCTCCCGTGCGATTCCGGCGAGGCGGACGACGTTGAGTTCGAAAGCCTCGTTCACCTGCCGCAGGTTTGGAATCACGTTGTGCCGAATGCGGGCGCGGGCGAAGGAGAGATCGGTGTTGGAAGGGTCGTCGTGGTACCAGAGGGCGCGGTCGTCGCAATAGCCCCGGGTCTCCTCGCGCGTAAACGGCAGCATCGGGCGGACGAGGTTTCCGCGACGCTCGGGGATGCCGGAGATCCCGCGCAGGCCGGTGCCCCTCGCGAGGTTGAATAGCACCGTCTCGACGAGGTCGCCCATAGTGTGGGCGGTGGCGATCTGCGAGGACTCGGTTCGGAACGCCGCCTGGTTGAGGAAC
>DASWVS010000338.1:0-3333 GCA_036401135.1 Fimbriimonas sp. | reverse complement strand
TACCATCGGGGAATCGCGCAGCGAAAGCAGGCGCGCATCACGGGCGTGGCGTGGCTGGACGACTTCTGCTGCCTCATGTCGCCCGGGCTTTACGAGGAGTTCGCGCTGCCGGCGATGAAGCAGGCGATGGATGCGCTCGCGCCTACGGACGACCACTGGCGGTTCCAGCATTCGGACTCGGACATGGCGCATCTGCTGCCCTTGCTCGCCCAACTCCGTTTCGACGGAGTGAACTTCGGCCCGAAGCTGACGGTGAGGGAGATCCGCGACGCCATGCCCCGCGCGGAGATCCACGGCCAGATCCCGCCCTTCATGCTCCGAAACGAACCGATGGAGCACGTGGAGCGAAAGGTGGCCGAGGACTTCCTGGAGGTAGGCGGGGACGGGGGGCTCGTCGTGACGACGGCCGGATCGATCGCCGCCGGCACCTCGCTCGAGCGGATCCGCGGACTGATGCAGATCGTCGAGACGAGGTGCCGCTACGACGGGCGCGAACCTACTTAGGGTTCGGAAGACACATGCAGGAGGACGAGATGCTCATGTCGGCGTCCTTCCATACGGCGGCGAACCGGCCTTGCATCCTCTCCGCGTCGGACGTCTTACCCTGCCTTCGCAGGCTTTCTGCCAGCCCGTTCAGAGCCCAACCGTTGTTCGGAAGCTTCTCGAGATCCGCTCGATAGACCTTCTCCGCCTCCTCGGGCCTGCCGGCATCCAAGAGAACGACGCCCAAGGCGTGACGGACGGGCAGGATCCAGTCCGGCGGCTCGTCGTAGCGGAGCCGGTCCTCCTCGCGGACGGCGGCGGCGAGGAGGCGGACGGCTTCCTCCGTCTCCCCTTTCGCCAGCGCGATCTCGCCGTCCATCATGTTCTCGGCGACCGCGATCACGGTCGCGGCGGGGCTGTTGCCGACCGCGGCTTCGGCCGGGATCTTGAGCTTGGCCGACGTGAACTTGGCCCGCTCGGCTTCGGCTTCAGGCACCTGTTTTTTGGCGGCGTAGGCGACGGCGCGCGCACCGTGTCGGAGGGTCGTGGTGATCGGCAGGTACTCGGGGTACTCGGGCATCGCGAGGATCTCATCCCACTTGCCGAACCGCACCCTGGCCTCGAGCGGCATCGCGATGTAGCCGTCGATCACGGAAGCGTTGTCCTTGACGAACGCCTCGGGCATGTTCGCAACCATCGAGTCCACGGCTTCGATCGCCTTCTTGCTCTGGCCGACCATCATGGCGGAGAAGGCGAGCATGTGGCGGTTGTGAGCCATGTAGACGCGGTAGAAGCCCTGTCGTGGACGAAGCTTCCGGTAGTTCTCGTCGGCTTTGATCGCCCTTTCGTTGGCGTCGATCGATTCCTGCCAACGGCCCCGGCGAACGTCGATGTGCGAGGGCATGTGGACCATGTGGCCGAGGCCGGGCATCAGGAAGCGAAGACGGTTCGAGGCCTCGTCGGCTTTCTCGGGGGTCGGCGACGCCTCCCAGGCGTGGATCGCCAAATGGAGCGCCATCGGGTGGTCGGGATTGAGACGCAGGACCTCCGTCAAGGTCGCAGTAACCGTCTCTGTTCCCGGCTGCGGCGTGCCGTCGGGCTTCCAAAGGTCCCAGGGGCGCAAGTCCATGAGCGACTCGGCGTAAAGGGCCCCGACGTCCGGATCCTTCGGAAACTCGCGCCAGACCCGGGCCATCTCCTCGGCATAGGCGCGATCGAGGGGAGCGCGGTCGTCCGGCTGCGGCGAGGCGTACCGGAGGACGGCCGCCTCGATGAGCCTCCGGTCGACCGGCCTCACGCCGGCAACCAGCCCGGAAGCCTTGCTCAGCGCTTCGACGGACTCCTTCGCCTGGTCCTGGGTCACCACGGGAAAGTTGATATGGGGCCCGTTGGCAAGGGCGAGGCCCCACCACGCCATCGCGCACTTGGGATCGGCTTCCGTCGCCGTGCGGACCGAAAGGCGCGCCTCGTCGTGGTTGAACCCGTAAAGGAGGTTCAGACCCTGGACCACATACTGCCGGGCGAGAGCGGATGAAGAGTCGACCGGCCTTTGGTGCGGCCCGGTACCGGAGAGAAGGATCTGCCCCGTAGGTTCCTGCGGGGCAGGTGCGAGAGTTGCGAGGAAGGAGCCCACGAGAGCGATACCCGCCAGTTTTAACATTTTTGCCTCCAAGACATCCAAAAAAGATAAGCGCTATTTTATAGCCAAAACTGCTACACAACAACAAGCTTTCTTCGGATGGCCTGGAGGCGGTAGGCCTACTTGCCCATGGCGCGAAGGTTCGTGAGGCACTTCTCGACAGCGGCGAGCGATCCCATCTCGGTGTTCTCCTCGTGCTCGACGACGTACCATTCGGTCCCGCCGACGGTTTCGCAGGCGTCGAAAACCCGCTGCCAGGGGATGTCGCCTTCGCCGATGATCGCCCCGTGGGACCCCGACCACTCTTTGAGGTGGGTCGACTGGTTCCGGCCGGGCCAGTCGAGAATCGGCTGGACGGGGTCGGCGCCGCCCTGCATCCCGTTGGCGGTGTCGTACTGCATGATAAAGCTCGGCGGCGTGCTTTCGGCGAGCACGTCCCAGGCGGTCTTCCCGTTCGGCAGGACCTGCATGTCGCCGCTGTGGGCATGGAAGCCGGTCCTCAGGCCGGCCGGTCCGAGCTTCTCCATGATCTTGTAGAAGCGTTCGCCGGTGCGCTTGCAGGCATCCTCCGAGTTGTGCATGTCCTCCGGGATCCAGGGGACGATCACCCACGGGCAATCCAGCGTTTTGTGCAGATCGATCGTCGCCTGGATGTTGGCATCGTCGAGGAGGTTCAGCGCCGTATGGGTGCCTTCGGCCTTGAGCCCGTTGTCGTCGAGGACCTTCTTGATGTCGGCCGGGCTGTAGCCGTGGTATCCGGCGAACTCGACTCCTTCGTATCCCATTCGGGCGACCTTTTCGATCACGCCCAGAAAGTCGTCGGGGCAAACGTCGCGGACGGAGTAAAGCTGCAGTGCGATGGGGATCTTCTTCATAGGTTTCCTACCCGACCCGATTTTGGCCACATGCGCCGCCGGAAATGTTAGAGCCGGCAAATGTACCGAAAAGGAATGGAAGCAGCTCGCGGCCTCCAGGCCGGGCTCCCTCAGGCGCATACCGGGGCGGCGGTCCTGGGGGCTTTGGAAAACGCGCTAAGATGGTGTTATGTCCTTGGTCACCTCCGAGGTTCTGGGCGATCTGACCCCTCAGGACCTCTCTTTCTTCCAGTCCGATTTCGAGTCTTCTCCCGCCAACCGCCAGGCGATGAACGCCGTCTGCACCACTTCGGTGAACAAGGTGGCGCTCAACCGGCGCAAGGCCGCGTTGGTGAA
>DASWVS010000337.1:0-10694 GCA_036401135.1 Fimbriimonas sp. | reverse complement strand
AAGCCTTGCGCCAGCAGCTCCTTGTTGCGTCGGTCGGTGTCCTTGTAGTAGCTGTTGCCGCCGTCGATCAGGAAGTCGCCCGCGCTCAGGTACGGGGTCATCGCGCTGATCGCCGCGTCGACGGGCGCGCCTGCCGGGACGAGGAGCATCACGGGCCGAGGCGGTCGGAGGGAGGCCACGAACGCGGCGACGTCGGCGAAACCGGCGATACCGTCCGCTTCGATCGCCTGGACCTTCGCCGGATCGAGGTCGTAGCCCGCCACGCGGAACCCGTGGTCCGCCATGTTCTGCAAGAGGGCGTGGCCCATCGTGCCGAGACCGACCATTCCGAAGTCGTAGTTCATTTCCCCCTTTCCTCGATTTGGAGGACCTTGTTCAATCGCCGGACGTGGCGCTCCTCGCCGCTGAACTCGGCCTCGAGGAACGACGCGAGGACCTCGCTCGCCAGCGCCGGCCCGATGATCCGCGAGCCCAGGACCAGCACGTTCACGTCGTCGTGCTCGACCCCCTGGTGGGCCGAATAGGTGTCCATCGAGACCCCCGCGCGGACCCCTTTGATCTTGTTCGCGGCGATCGACGCCCCCACGCCGCTGCCGCAGACGAGCACACCCCGATCCACCTCCTTCCGGGCGACCGCCAACCCGACCTTCTCGGCGAAGTCCGGGTAGTCGTCGAGGGCGTCGTAGTGGTGCGCGCCGAGGTCCACGACCTCGTGCCCCGCAGCCTCGATCTCCTTCACAAGCTGCTGCTTCAACTCGAATCCCGCATGGTCCGCTCCGACGGCGATCTTCATCGCCCTCAACTTACCCCCCCGGAGCCCCTCTCCTCGAGGAGAGGGGCTTGGGGAGAGGCGTCGGCGGCGCGGCGCTTGAGCGGGATCGCTGCGCACGCGGCCCCTCATCCCAACCCTTCCCCCCCGGGGGGAAGGGCTCCGGAAGCCCCTCTCCTCAAAGGAGAGGGGTTGGGGTGAGGTGTCAATGGCGCGGCGCTTGGGCGGGATCGTTCGACTCCTCGCTAGCTTGGTTTAGCTCTTCCGGCCAATTCTGATTCGCTTTTCCCGCCACTTCTCGGGTCGGGTCGCCATCAATATCTGGTAGCCCAACATGAGCAAGGTAAGGGCGAAAAAGAGAGTAAGTCCTTCTATTCGGTTCAATGAACTCGGAATAAAAGCGACGGCAAGCATCCACATCAGCATTCCACCCGTGAACCAAGCTCGCTCTCGTGTCACGAATCCATTCTACAGTTTTCGTTGCGCATGCGGCCCCTCGCGCTGCCTTCTCCCATGGGGAGAAGGTTTCGGACGGGGTAAACCTTCAGCATGGGCATCAAGATCGCTGTGATCGGCGCGGGGGCGGTGGGGTTCACCCGGGGGATCTGCCGCGACCTTCTTACCGTCCCGGAGCTTCAGGACACGACGTTCGCGTTCCACGACATCAACGCGCACAACCTGGACATGACCACGCAGCTGATGAAGCGGGACATTGCCCACAATGGCGTCCCCGCCCAGGTCTGCCCGACGCTCGACCGGCGCGAGGCGATCGAGGGAGCCGACTACGTCTTCTCGTTCGTCCGCGTCGGCGGGCTGGAGGCGTTCGCTCACGACGTCGATGTCCCGCTGAAGTACGGCGTGGACCAGTGCGTGGGCGACACCCTCGGCCCGGGCGGGATCATGTACGCCCAGCGCGGCATCCCGGTGCTGCTGGATTTCTGCAAGGACATCCGCGAGGTCGCATCGAAAGACTGTTTGTTTCTGAACTACTCGAACCCGATGGCGATGCTGACGTGGGCGTGCAACCACTACGGCGGGGTGGACACGGTCGGGCTGTGCCACGGCGTGCAGGGCGGGCACTGGCAGATCGCGCGAGCGATCGAATCCTGGGCGCGCATGAAAGGGATGATCGGCGAAGATGAGAAGGTCGTCAAGAAGGACGTCGACATCGTGTGCGCGGGGATCAATCACCAGACGTGGTACGTGAAGATCCTTTGGCGCGGGATCGACATGGTGCCGCATTTGCTCGAGGCGTTCGAGTCGGTGCCCGAATTCGTCCAGACGGAGAAGGTGCGCCTCGACATACTCAAGCGGTTCGGCTACTACTCGACGGAGTCGAACGGCCACCTGAGCGAGTACGTGCCGTGGTACCGCAAGCGCCCGGACGAGATTCTGGACTGGATCGACCTCGGCTCGTGGATCAACGGTGAGACCGGCGGATACCTGCGGATCTGCACGGAGGGGCGGCGGTGGTTCGAGCACGACTTCCCGAACTGGATGGCGGCGCCGCCGTTCGAGTTCACGCCCGAGAAGCGCGGCGAGGAGCACGGGTCGTACATCATCGAGGGCCTGGAGACCGGCCGGGTGTACCGGGGCCACTTCAACCGGGTGAACCACGGGGTCATCACGAACCTGCCCGACGACTGCATCATCGAAGCGCCCGGCTACGTGGACCGGAACGGGATCTCGATGCCGGTGGTCGGGGACCTGCCGCTCGGGTGCGCGGCGGTCTGCAACGCGTCGGTCTCGGTGCAGCGGTTGGCCGTCGAGGCTTCGGTGCGCGGCGACTTGAACCTGCTCAAGCAGGCGATGATGATGGACCCGCTGACGGGCGCGGTCTGCAACCCGCCGGAGATCTGGCAGATGGCGGACGAAATGCTGGTCGAGCTGGCCGAATGGCTCCCCCAGTGGCAGTCCGAGATCCCTGCGGCCCGGGAGCGATTGGCGAACCCTTCGGTGCGGACGAAGGAGAACCACGGCGCGGCGAGGCTGCACACGAAGACGATCGAGGAGATGGAGGCCAAAGCGGAGGAGAACCGCAGGCTCGCCGCCGAATCGGACAAAGCCAAAGAGCGCGCGCCTGCCCTATAATCCACGCTTGTGGCAATCGATGCGTCTTTGATCAAAGCGGAAGGTTCCTGGACCGGGACCTCCCGCCTTTTCCTTCCCTGGCTGCCCGAAGGGGAGCAGATCAAGGTCTGCGACTCGACCCTGAAGGTCCAGGTCGCGCCGGAGTCGACCTACGCCCTCGTCACCTACGACTGGTCGATCGACGGCGAGCCGCAGGAAGGGGCCATGGTCGTTTCGGCGAACAGCAACGGGCACCATACGGCGGGCTGGTCGGACTCCTGGCACCAGAACTCGAGCGTTCTGTTCCTGCTCGGGACCGGCAAGGGAACCCGGATGGAGGCGGTCTATTCGAACGACGACGAGGGAAGCTGGACGTGGAGCGTCGAACTGAGGTTCACCCAGGAGGAGGAGCTGAACCTCTTCATGACGAACATCCATCCGGGCGGCCAGGAGGACTGGGCGGTCGATGCGAGCTATCGTCGGGCGTCGCACCCGGGGGGAAGGTAAACTCCCCCGGTTCGAAAGAGAGAGGCTGTACCGACCGCTATGCAAGTCACAAGAGAAGATCTCAACCCGTGCACGGTGAAGCTGACCGTGGTCTGCGACCCTGCCGAGGTGAAAGAAGGTTTTGATAAGGCGCTCAAACAGATCGCCAAGAAGGTGAAGCTCCCGGGCTTCCGTCCCGGCCATGCGCCGAAGTCGATGGTGGAGAGCCTGATCTCGAAGGAGGAGCTCTACGACAACGCCGCCGAGATCATCGTCCGCAACAGTTTCAAGCGCGCCATCGACGAGCAGGCGCTTCAGCCCGACGCAACGGTGCGTCCCAACGTCGAGCTGACCAAGCTCGACCAGGAAAGCAACGAGGCGGAATACACGGCGAAAGTTGCGCTGCCGGCGAAGGTCGAACTCGGGGACTACCAAGGCCTTCCCGTCGAGAAGCCGTCCACCGAAGTGACCGAGGAGGAGATCGACTACCAGATCGAGGAGCTTCGTCGGCGAAGGTCGACCCGTGAGGCGATCATGGACCGCGGCGTCCAAGAGGGCGACATGGTAGGCGTCAACGTGAAGCCGGAAGGGGCCGAGGGGGAAGGGAAGACCTTTATGTCGGTCGCCGGCCAAACGTTCCCCCAGTTGGATGAGGCGATCATGGGGATGAAGGTCGAGGAGATGAAATCCCTCGACCTGACCTTCCCTTCGAACTTTGTGGAGAAGGACTGGGCCGATAAGACCATGAAGGTCCAGGTGACGATCAACTCGCTGAGCGCGGTCAAGATGCCCGAACTCGACGAGGCTTTCGCCCAGAGCCTACGAACGGAGAACGTAGAGGACCTGCGGACGCGGCTGAGAGAGGGCATCGCTCAGGCGAAAGAGCAGATGGTCCGCGAGATCGTCCATGAGCGGCTTCTGGAAGCGCTGCAGGCAAGGAGCACCGTCCACGTCAGCGACAACATGTGGGAAGGACTCGCCGCCCGCCGGCTCCAGGAAACCGCCGAGGAGCAGCGCAAGGAGAACAAGACCCTCGAGCAGTACGCCGCCGAGAACGGTATGACCCTGGATCAGCTCTCCGAAGCTTGGAAGGAAAAGGCCAAGATGCACGTCGAGCGGGCGCTCCTCATTCGCGACATCTTCACGAAGGAGCAGATGCAGCTCACGGAGGAGGAGTTGAACCGCGAGCTCTACGCGATGGCGTCCGAGTTCCAGGTCGAGGCGGAGCAGATGTTCCGCATGCTCCAGGAGAACCAGGCGCTCGACGAGCTTCACTTCCGGGCGATCTCGCGCAAGGTCGGCGACTATCTCTTGGAGAACGCCGAAGTCAAAGAAGTCGCCGTCGCTTAACGCTTCGGTGGTGGCTGGATTCAGCCACCACCGAACGCGGCCTTGGCGAACGCCTCGAGGTCTTCGTACCGGTTCTGCCAAGTCGTGTACATCACGCCGTTGACGCCCTTCACCCCCGACGCCTTGGCGAGCCAGTCTTTGATCGAATCGACCGTCCCGTCGTAGTAGCCGGCCAGAATCTGGCGATGGCCTCGGGACCCGAAGAACCGCAGGGTTTCGGCATTGTTCTGGTTCCAGTTCACGATCGTGAGCCGCTTGGGGAGCCCCTCCCAGGACCCTTTCAGCGTGCCGTTGACGAGGTAGTAGCCGTCGACCGCATTGTGGTTCGGGTCGAACATGTCCGACCAGACGAACACCTCTTCCTTCGGCATCCGCGCGATTGCCTCGAGCACGTCTTTCCGGAGGATCTCCGCGGGGGTGGCCGAACGCGCCCGGCAGGCGCTGCACCAGTTCATCACCCGGATCTCGTCGTGGGCGAGGAACATCTTGCGCGGTTGGAACATGCCCCGGACCCGTTCGATCTCGAGGCGCTCGATCTCCTTCGCCCCCGGTTCCGAGAGACATAGAGCCGACTTTCCGACCTCGGTCGTTACCGCGTGGTAATAATCCAGCCTCAGGCGCTGTCCCTCTTTTATCTTTCCGTCCGGGAGGATCCGAAGCGGCGGAGACTCGTGATAGGGGTCGTATTCCCCCGACCAGGGGACCTTCCCCGCCTTCGGGTCCGTCGCATTCTCGTAATCCTTGCCCTCTTCGAAACGGATTCCGTCTTCGCCCTTCACGAGGAACGGGCAGCCGGGGCGCCGCACGAGGTTCATCAGCCCGAGCTCCTCCAGCCGCACGTCGTCCCACCAGAGCTTGCCACCCTTGCCGTCCCAGATCCCCAGATAGAGCAGGGCTTCCTTATGGTCCTGGCTGTTGAAGGTCACCCGCACCGGGGTCCACTCCATCGTGGGCTGGACCGGGATGTCCATGAACGACAGCGGCTTGCCCTTCGGCGAGAGGGCGAGCATCCGCACGTTTTGAGGGCGCTCGAGCGCTTCCGTCTTCAGCCAGCCGGTGAATGCGTAGTGCCGCCACGGCTTTACCGGGACTGTCTGCATGACGCGGCAGTTTCCGCTGATCTCCGCCAGTTGGCCCGGCGCTTCAATACGCAGGGACGCCTTGCCGGAATGGACGACGTCGGTGTCGGCGAACGTCGCCTTGCCGATGCCGTCCTGGAATGCGAACCCCGCGAATCGGTGGGCAGAGGCGTCTTCGAACCCTCCGTTGCGATAGAGAGCGTCCGGATCGGGCTGAATTTGGGCCGTGCCGTCCTTCACCAGGAAGGGAGCATCCTTCACCGGCATCGCTTCGATGAGGCTGGGGTTGCTCGCTAGCATCGATCCCGCATAGCCGACGGGCAGGACCACCGGGATGACCTCGATCCGCTGCTTCTTCGCTTCGGCGAGGACGGTTTCGATGTTCTTTCGATAGGCTGCAGGAGGGTCCATCAAGGACTGCATTTTCGTGTCCGTCAGGACCATCCCGTTGTAACCCGCCTTCGATGCCCTTCGGAGCAGATTCTGAACGTGAAAGACCTGGTCCTCCACGAGCAGGTTCGTCTGCACGTAGAACCAGCGGTGCTCCAGGGCCGGGCTCATCAGGATCATCGCCAAGAGGGCCGTCATTTCCTCACCTTGGCGATCTTGTGGAGCGGGATCGCTTGGAACCCCGGCGGTTTTCGCAGTAGCGCCTGATCCAGGTTCAGGGCGCCGGTCTCGACGACGTTGGACTCGTTGACAAAGTCGTTCTCCTTCAGGCCGTCGAGCAGCGTCAGCCACTGGCCGCCGGCGGCGATGTTGCGCACGATGCGGTTGCCTTTCGGAAACGCAGGTTCGTCCGCCAGATACGTGGCGAGGCCGGGATATCGGGAGGTGTACGGGGGCCGATCCGCAGGGACCTCGCGGAACCGGTCGTACATCCCCCACTCGGTGCTCTGCTTGAAGAAGTCCTTGGCCCACCCGATGCCGCGGGCGTCGAAATGGATCGCAGGCTGGCAACCCAGAAACACGTTGTTTTCGACGACGTTGTCGCGTCCGCCTCCGATCATGATGCCAGTCCCACTCATTTCGAAAACGTTGCCGTAGACGGTGGTTCCGCACCAGCAGTCGTCCAGGTACACCCCCATCACGCCGGTGTAGTTGCCCTCGGTCGATACCTTCGGACCCATTTCCCGCAGCAGGTTGTAGCGGATGACGTTCCCCCTCATGGTCGGGTTGCGCCCCATGTAGATGGCTCCCGCGTCCCCGGTTTCGGTGCACATCCTCTCGATCCGGTTGTACTCGATGAGGTGGTCGTTTCCGCTCAGCAGGATCGCCTGATGAGGCGCGTCGTGGATCCAGTTCCCGGAGATCCGATTGCCGACCCCGCTGATGAGGACCGCCGGCTGGTAGGTCCGGCACCACCGGGAATAGCTCCAGATGTGGTTGCCTTCCGCGGCCATCCCCGCCCGCGTCAACGTCTTCCGGTCCCCGCCCGCCAGCGAGATCCCGAACTCTCCGAGGCCGCTCAACTCGCAGTCCTTCACCAGCGACCTTGGCGCATTCTCCAGGGAAACGCCGTAAGTCCCGAAGTTTCGAATGGAGCAGCGAACGACCTGGACGGCGCTCCCGCCTTTGACGCTGATCCCGCCGTCCCGCCCGCCTTCGAGGCCCAGCCCGTCGAGTTTCACCCGGTTCGCTCCCTCGATGCGAAAGACGGGTCCCGACAGCTCGCTCGCCAGTACGCCTTCGGCCCCGATCGGCTTCTTCGGCCAGAGGAAAGCCTTCCCGAGCTTTCGGTCCACCACGTATTCACCCGGCGTGTCGAGCGCCTCGAGCGCGTTGAGGAATCGGAATCTCCGACCCGCTTTCGCCTCGTAGGTGCCGGGCTTCCCGACCAAAGTGACGGTCCGACCCTCGATCGACTTCACCGGCTCGTACGACTCCGCCCAGTCGAACTGCCAGTAGCCGAACGTCCAGATCTCCTGCGACCGGTCCCACTGCGACGGCTGGTCCGTATCGATGGCCATCTGGTCGACGGCGGGGGTTGATTCGATGCGCAGCCATTCCCCCTGGTTCGGCCACGAGGCCGCGTTCATCGGCTCACCGTCCTGGAACAGTTCGAGCGCCGCCACCTGGCGAGGAAGTCCGAAGCCGCGTCGCATCAGCTTGCCCGGATCGAGGCTGCCGAGGTCCGCTTCCAGGACTTTCCCTCGCGCGCTCGCGGCGAGCCGGGGATCGTGGGACACGGACCACTTCCGGAGAAACCTCCCGCCAACGAGCCGGGCCTTGCCCCCGCCTCGGATCGTCACGCCGCTATCCTCGGCTTCGAGCCGGATCGATTCGGTCACCGGATACGTGCCGGGAGCGAGTTCCACGACCACCGGGTTTTCAAGCGCCTTTGCCGACCTCAACCCTTCCTCGAGGGTCGCGATCGGCCCGGCGCGATCGACCTTGACGACGGAGGGGGCGGCCAGCAGCGCGCCTGCGGAAACGACCAGACTCAGCATCGCTTCTAGTCTAGCGGCGTTCGGACGATCGCACCAGAGGGAGGTGGTCCTCGTAGTAGCTTGCATCGAGCCGGTAATCTGATAGGGAAACCGGAGGAGAGAGTTTTATATGGGAATTCCTTACGTTATCGAGCAGACCGCGCGGGGAGAGCGCTCCTACGACCTTTGGTCGAGGCTTTTGAAGGATAGGATCGTCTTCTTGGGCCAGGAGCTGGACGACTACATGGCGAACCTCATCGTCGCGCAGCTGCTCTTCCTCGAAAAGGAAGATCCGGACAAAGACATCGATTTCTATATCAACTCGCCCGGCGGGTCGGTCAGCGCCGGGCTCGCGATCTACGACTGTATGCAGATCATCAAGCCCGACGTCGCGACGATCTGCGTCGGCCAGGCGGCTTCGATGGGAGCGGTGCTCCTCGCCGGCGGCGCGAAGGACAAGCGCCACTGCCTGAAGCACGCCCGGGTCATGATCCACCAGGTGTCGGCTGGCTTCCGGGGCACCACGGCGGACATCAACGTACAGGCCGCCGAGGTCAACCGGGCCATGGACACGCTGATGGAGATCATCGCCGTGCACTCGGGCCAGGACCAGGAGAAGGTCCGCAAAGACTGCGACCGCGACTACTTCATGTCCGCCGACGAGGCAAAAGCTTACGGCATCGTGGACAAGGTGCTTGAAACTGGCGTACGCTAAAGGCAGATGGCGCGGATGACGTTGGAGAGGCGGGACCAGTGTTGCCTTTGCGGCAAGACGAAGGAGCAGGTCGCCAAGCTCATCGTCGGCCTTCACGGCGCCGTCTGCTCGGAATGTGTCGACCTCTGCACCGACATGCTCCAGCAGGAGCAGGATCGTGGCGGGGGGATCCTCGAGGAGCCGGCCAAGCCGAACCTCCGCTCCGCGCCGCGTACCTTCGCGAACATCCCCAAGCCCAAGGAGATCGTCCGATACCTCGATTCGTACGTCGTGGGTCAGGAGAGCGCGAAGCGGTCGATGGCGGTGGCGGTTTACAACCACTACAAGCGCATCAGCGAACCCCGAGGAGGAGTCGAGCTCCAGAAGAGCAACGTCCTCCTTGTCGGGCCCACCGGCTCGGGCAAGACCCTGCTGGCGCAGACGATGGCCCGGATGCTCAACGTCCCGTTCGCGATCGCGGACGCCACGGCGCTGACCGAAGCCGGCTATGTCGGAGAAGACGTCGAGAACATTCTCCTCAAGCTCTATCAGAACGCGGAGAGCATGGACGGCCGCAACGCGAAGGCGTTGTGCGAGCGCGGGATCATCTACGTCGACGAGATCGACAAGATCGCGCGCAAGGGCGACAACCCGAGCATCACGCGGGACGTGAGCGGGGAAGGCGTCCAGCAGGCGCTCCTCAAGATCCTCGAGGGCACGACCGCCAACGTCATGCCCCACGGGGGGCGGAAGCACCCGCAGGCCGAGACCCTTCAACTCGACACCTCGAACATCCTCTTCATCTGCGCGGGCGCCTTCGAGGGGCTCGAAGATATCATCCGCCGCCGGATGCACGAGAACGTGATCGGGTTCCGCTCCAACCCGGAGACGCTGCTCGACCGGTCGAAGAGCGTCCTCGACAAGGTCATGCCGGACGACCTTCTCCACTACGGCCTGATCCCGGAGTTCGTCGGACGCCTGCCGGTCATCTCCACCCTGGACCCGCTCGACGAAGACACGCTGGTTCGGATTCTTGTCGAGCCCAAGAACTCGCTCGTCAAACAGTTCACCCGGTTCTTCGAGATCGAAGGCGTCGAGCTCGTCGTCGAACCGACGGCGTTGCGCGAAGTGGCGGCGGAAGCGCTCCGGCGGCGGACCGGCGCACGAGCCCTACGGGCGATCATCGAGCAGATCATGCTCGACGCCATGTATGAAGTTCCCAGCAACCTGGAGATACGGCGCGTCTACGTGCCGCGCGGCGTGATCGACGAGGGTCGTCGGCCGGTCCTGATGACCGAGGACGATTGTCGGCTGGCCGGCTAAGCCCGCGCGCTCCCGGGGGAGGGTTGGCGGCGGGTTGGATAACCGAGAAGGACGCTGAGGTGGGCGCGTCAGTTGCCTGAGACCGAGTCAACCCGCCCGAAGAGCCTTGTCAACCGTTCCACGGTTGCGGACGGCAAGGGTGGGAGCTCGGCGTAGCCGATGTTCTGTCGGAGGTGGTTGAGGTTCCCGGTCCCGGTCAGGACGACGTCGATCCCGGGTTCCCACAGGCAGAAGCGGTAGGCGGCCTCCTGGACCGACGACGCGGTCCGCTCGGTTACGAGGAAGCCGAGCGGGTCCTTGGCGTCGATCTCCCCCGCTTCGACGACCCCTTCCGCGATCAGCTTCCCGACGACCTCCCGCAGAGCCTCTGGTTGACTTAGCGCGCGGCGGACCGCGAACATGCAGAGCGTCCCGACGGATCGACGCTGGGTCGCCTGCAGAACGCGTTCCCTCGCCGACGGGTTCAGCAGGTTGAACCCGACCATCATCACGTC
>DASWVS010000336.1:0-4843 GCA_036401135.1 Fimbriimonas sp. | reverse complement strand
GCCGGGATACGTGTTGAGAATATTCTCGCCGGGCGCCGCGACGTCGACCGAGCGGCCGAAGTTAGAAAATCCGGCCATCTGGTCGTACCAGTTCGTTGCACCGACCGAAACGACGTTGTCAACGACCGCGTTGTATGACGCGGGAAAGAAGCTGAAGTCGTCGATGTTGATGCCGTAGTTGCCGGCGGCGGCGACGAAGAGGATGCCGGCATCTCGTGCCCTCTGAATGGCCTCGATCAGAAGCTGGCTGTATCCGCCGCCTCCCCAGCTGTTGCTCATGATCTTCGCGCCGCGGGTGCGCGCGAAGTCGACGCAGTAGATCGCGCTCGAAGTTGCACCGCCGCCATCACCGAGAAATCGGCAGGGGATGATCTTCGTGCTCGGAGCGACTCCGACCACGCCGAGGCCGTTGTTGTAGGTGGCCGCGATCGTGCCGGCGACATGCGTGCCGTGACCATGCTCATCCATCGGATCCAGGTCGCCCGAGTAGGCATCGATGCCGACGACCTCGTTCGTGAGGGATCGCGCAGGATCTGGTCCCGGAGATCGGCGTGGTTGTAGTCGACGCCGGTGTCGATGACGGCGACCTTGACCGAGGGCGAACCCAAACTTAGCGTCCATGCATTGAGGGCGTCGATGTCCGCGCCCGGCGTGCTCCCGGCAAACACGAGGCCATCGTTATGAAGTCCCCACTGGTACCCGAAGTACGGATCGTTCGGGGACGACGCCGGAAAGACGAGGTAGTCCGGCTCCGCGATACGGACTGTCGGATCTCTTCGCAGGGTTCGGACCATCTGATCGACACTGACTTGCGCCTTGTCGATGCGGAAACAGGCGAAGTACTTGCTTCCCTGGTTCGGCTCCAGGCGCATACCGTATCGGGCGCCGAAGGTCGAAGAGGGGCCGATCCGGTTCTTGAAGGCGACCAACACCCTGCCCGGCACGTACGGCGCCTTTTCCACCCGATGGCCTGCCGTCTTCAGGCTTTTCACAGGGGGCGGACTCGGGGCCATCAAGCGAGTTGTCGACGAAGGCGCGGTCTGGGAACCCGCATAGGGACTCGCGAGCATCATCAGGACGACCCACAGACCTTTCGAGGACCTGGAGGACGAGAACCGGCGAAGGCGACGTGGAAGCGGTAACTGTAGCATTAGAACTACCTCCACTATATAATTATACTTCTTCGCCAGCCCTAACCAATCCCCTTTGACAAGTCCTCAAGAGCGTTCCCGCGAGTACACTCGCGGCATCATGCCGAAGCGTCCCATCCGCGCGGAAGACCTGCTCCGCATCGTTTTCGTCGGCGACCCCCAGATCAGTCCCGACGGTTCGCGCGTGCTCTTCACGAAGAAGACCGTGAACGACAAGAACAAGTACGTGACGAACCTGTTCACGGTGGACTTGGAAGGGGCCGTCAAGCAGTGGACCCAAGGCGAGGACGGAGCTTCTGCCGGACGATGGTCGCCGGACGGGACGCAGATCGCCTTCGTGGCGGGACGCGAGAAGCCCTCCTCGCAGATCTTCCTTCTTCCCACCGAAGGGGGCGAGGCGAGGAAACTCACCTCGTTGCCCGAAGGCAGCATCGGCGGCTATCGGTGGTCTCCCGACGGGACCAAGATCGCCTTTACGTTCCGGGAGCAGGTTCCTTCGCGAACCGAGAAGGCGAAGAAGGACCGTGAGGAGAAAGGCCTCAGCGAGCCGCCCAAGGAGATCGACTCGATCATCTATCGGCTCGACGGCGACGGCTACTTTGAGAACCAGCGCTATGCGGTCTACCTGGCCGAAGTCGCTTCGGGCGAGCACCGCCTCCTCTACTCGGCGTCGCCCGACGGCAGCTACTCGTTCGACTGGAACCCTAACTCCGAGGAGTTGGCCGTCGTACACACGGCGAACAAGAGGCCTTTCGTGGACCCCCCGAACGACCAGCTTTATCGCGTCGATATGGCGGGGCAGGCTACGATGCTGGAAGGCCTGCCGAAGGGCGATAAGGGTCATCCCCGCTGGTCCCCGGACGGCCGCTGGATCGCGTATCTGGGCGACGTCGACGAACAGGACCCCTGGGGCACCCGGAACACGAAGGTGTACGTCGTCGACGCGAACGGCGGGGAACCGAAGGACCTGACGGGGCACCAGGACTACGACGCCGCGGTTGCGACGCTCAGCGACGCCCGGGAGGGCGGGGACGCGGTGCTCGAGTGGATGCCCGACTCCGCTTCTCTCCTCGTCCAGATCGGATGGCACGGCGAACAGCAGCTTGGCCGGGTGACTACCGACGGCAAGGTCGAACTCCTGACCGAGGGGCCACAGGTACTCGCCATCGGCAACCCATCGAAGGACGGACGCCGGGTTGCCGGCGTCTACGGCACGCCGACGAAGCTTCCCGAGGTCGCCGTCATCGAACCCGAACTCGCCACCGGAAGGTTCGCCCCGAAGGTTCTCACCGACCTCAACCACGACTTCCACGCCGAGATCAAGCTGAGCGATCCCGAAGAACACTGGGTCGAATCCACCAACGGCGCTCTCGTCCATACCTGGGTGCTCAAGCCGATCGGCTATCTCGAGCCCAAACGCTATCCGGCGATCCTCGAGATCCACGGCGGGCCCCACACCCAGTACGGATGGGCGTTCTTCCACGAGTTCCAACTCCTCGCTGCGCAAGGCTACGTCGTCGTCTACAGCAACCCGCGCGGCAGCAAGGGGTATGGCGAGGGGTTCTGCGCCGCGATCCGGGGCGACTGGGGGCATCAGGATTGGGAGGACGTCGAATCGGTCACCCGCTTCATGCAGCATCTTCCCTTCGTCCACCCGGGCCAGATGGGCGTGATGGGAGGATCGTACGGCGGCTACATGACCAACTGGGTGATCGGGCATACCGACGCTTTCGCCGCAGCGATCACGGACCGGTGCGTGTCGAACATGGTCTCGATGGCGGGCAACAGCGACTTCCCCTTCAACAAGGACGCCTATTTCAAGGGGGTGGCTTGGGGGTCCCTCGAGGAGATCGCCGCCTTGTGGCGCCAGTCGCCGATCGCCTACTTCCAGAACGTGAAGACGCCGACGCTGGTCATCCACTCGGAGGGGGACCTCCGCTGCAACATCGAGCAGGGCGAACAGGTGTTCACCGCGCTCCAGCAGCAGGGAATCGACTCCCGATTCGTGCGCTACCCCGTCTCGACGTCGCACGGGCTTTCGAGGGGAGGGCCGCCGGATCTGCGCCTCCACCGGCTGGGGGAGATCGTCAGGTGGATGGACCGTTATCTGAAGTAGGAGTTGTGCCATTCTGAGCCGAGCACTCTCACCTGCGTAAGGAACTTCGAAACACTGGAATGAAGCAACTTCTCGAGAAACTTGCGGCTGAGCCGACGTTCGATCAGATGCGGGAATGGCGGGTCGTGCCGCTCCACGGCGACACGGTCATCCGCCTCAGCCAGGATGGGAGCGACTACGTCGCGAAGCTTGCGAAGCCGAACGAGGTCGAGGCGCACCGGAAGCTCCTTCGCCTGAACCTGCGGCACGTCGCGACCTCCGTCTTCCCCGCGCTTCTCGACACCGGGGTGCTCGTCACAAGGTACGTCCATGGCGGGCCGATCCGCGACCCTCGGCTCGAGCCGGCCCTGGTTCGGGAAATGGCCCAGGTCCAGAACGCCCTGGTGCCCGAACGGCTGCCCTCCGACGCCGAGCGGGTCTCGTGGCAGGACTACGTCCTGAACGCCATGGAGACGGGCAGGCTCAAGCTCGCCCAGCTTCGGCCTTCCGCTCCGGTGGACGCCCTGACCGCCCTGGTCCGCACGACCTCCCCAGCCTGGCGTTCGATGGCTTCGGACTACGCGTCGATGCCCTTCGGCTGGCTCCACTACGACTTCAACGAATCGAACATCCTGGGCGGGCCTCCGCAGACGGTGATCGACTGGGGCTCGTCCCATGGCTCCGGTCCGTTCCTCCACGATATGGCTCGCTTTTGCCTGGTCGACGACGAGACCCTGTTCACCTTCCGCGAGACGTCCGACCTATGCCGGAAGCCTGAGTTGGGCGAGGTTCGGCGCTGGCTTCAGGTGGCGGCGTTCGCGAACCTGGCGACGACCCTCCGCCATCTGGAGGTCTACGAGAAGGACCTCAATCGCATCGTGCCCTTTTATCAGAGCGTTCTCGGCTGAAGCTTCCGGGGAGCCTCGAGCCCGCCCGGTACACTGGCGGGAGCGATGGCCAAGCGAACGACGATCTGTACCGCGATCCCCTATGTCAACGCCGTCCCCCACATCGGGACGGTGCTGACGACGCTCTCCGGCGACGTGACCGCCCGCTACCATCGCATGCGAGGCGAGGACGTCTACTTCGTCGCCGGCACCGACGAGAACGGGCTCAAGATCAAGGAGGCCGCCGAGGCTGCCGGCAGGGACGTCCACGAGTTCGTGGACGAGATCGCCGGGCGGTACGAGAGCATCTTCCGGAACCTCGAAATCAGCTACGACGCGTTCATTCGGACCTCGAAGGAGCGGCACCGGGTCGTATGCCAGGAGTTCTTCCGAAGGCTCGAAGCCAACGGCTATATCTATAAGGGCACCTATGAGGGCTGGTACGACGTCGTCACAGAGACGTTTTTCAAGGAGGCCGACCTCGTCGACGGCAAGAGCCCCGACGGCAACGAGGTGCGCTGGGTCAGCGAGCAGAACTACTTCTTCAAGCTCTCCGCATTCCAGGATCGGCTCCTCGAGCACATCGAAAAGAACCCGAACTTCATCGTTCCCGAGTCCCGCCGCAACGAGGTGGTCTCGTTCATCAAGCAAGGCCTGCGCGACGCCGCCATCTCGCGCGCCAACCCGGGGTGGGGCATCCCGATCCCAGG
>DASWVS010000335.1:0-3115 GCA_036401135.1 Fimbriimonas sp. | reverse complement strand
GTTCACCTGCAGCCAAGGGCTGCTGCTGATGATTCCGAACATGTATAAGATCGCGGGCGAGTTGACTCCGACGGTCTTTCACATCTCGGCGCGCGCGGTGGCGACACACGCCCTGTCGATCTTCGGAGACCACTCCGACGTCATGGCGTGCCGAGCGACGGGATGGGGGATGCTCTTCGGGAACTCGCCCCAGGAGGTCCAAGACCTCGCCCTGATCGCAAACTCGGCGTCGCTGAAGTCCCGCGTCCCGTTCCTGAACGTCTTCGACGGGTTCCGCACCTCCCACGAGGTCCAGAAGATCCAGGAGCTGGGCGAGGAGGACGTGAAGGCGATGATCGACCCCGAGTTGGTCGCCGCGCACCGCCACCGCGCCCTCTCGCCGGATCGGCCGGTCCTGCGGGGAACGGCTCAGAACCCCGATGTCTTCTTCCAGGCGAGGGAGACCGTGAACCCGTACTACCTGAAGGCTGCCGATCTCGTCGAGGACGCGATGGAGGCGTTTTACCGGCTCACGGGGAGGCGGTACGGCCTTTACGACTATGTCGGCGCGCCAGACGCCGAAAGGGTCGTCGTCCTCATGGGGTCAGGAGCGGACTGCGTCGAGGAGACGGTGAGGGCGCTGCTCGACGAAGGCCAAAAGGTCGGCGTCCTGAAGGTCCGTCTCTACCGCCCCTTCGACGTGCGGCGCTTTGTGGATGCGCTGCCGAAATCGATCAAGGCGATCGCCGTTCTCGACCGGACAAAGGAGCCAGGGGCGATCGGCGAGCCTCTCTACCAGGACGTGGTGACGGCGCTTGCCGAGCGGGGCACGATCCACCCGAAGGTGGTCGGAGGAAGATACGGGCTGTCGAGCAAGGAGTTCACTCCCGCGATGGCGAAAGCCGTCTTCGACGAGTTGAAGAAGCCCGCGCCCAAGAACCACTTCACGATCGGCATCCATGAGGACGTGACGCACACCAGCCTCGACTACGATCGGACGTGGCTGACGGAAGACCCGCAGAGCTTCCGTGGGATCTTCTGGGGCCTGGGCGCCGACGGGACGGTGGGCGCGAACAAGAACTCGATCAAGATCGTCGGCGAAGAGACCGACAACTACGCCCAGGGGTACTTCGTCTACGACTCGAAGAAGTCGGGATCGTCGACGGTGTCGCACCTGCGCTTCGGTCCCAACCCCATTCGGAGCAGCTACCTGGTCCAGGAGGCGAACTTCGTCGCCGTCCACCAGTTCGGGCTGATGTTCCGATACCCGGTTCTGGAGAAGGCGGCAGTTGGGGCGACGGTTCTTCTGAACAGCCCGTATCCGCCGGACGAGGTCTGGGACCACCTGCCGCGCCACATCCAGAAGTCGATCGTCGAGAAGCAGCTCGAGCTGTGGGTCGTCGACGGATACCAGGTCGCGCACGAGACGGGGATGGGAGTCCGAATCAACACGATCATGCAGACCTGCTTCTTCGCGCTGAACGGCATCCTTCCCAAGGACGAGGCGATCGCCAAGATCCGAAAGACGATCGAGAAAACCTACGGCAAGCGCGGTCCGAAGGTGGTCGAGCAGAACTTCGCCGCCGTCGACCAGGCTCTGGCGCATCTCTACCCGGTGGAGGTCCCGTCGGAAGTCACCAGCGAGATCGAGATGCTGAAGGCGGTTCCGGACGCGGCACCGGCCTTCGTTCGAGAGGTGATCGGAGAGATGATCGCCGGCTCGGGCGACGAGATCCCGGTGAGCGCGTTGCCCCAGGACGGGACTTTCCCGACGGCGACGACGCAGTACGAGAAGCGCAGCATCTCCCTGGAGGTCCCGGTTTGGGAGCCGAGCGTGTGCTCGCAGTGCGGCAAGTGCATCATGGTCTGCCCCCACGGCGTCATCCGGGCGAAGATCGTCCCGGTCGAGGTGATGAAGAACGCGCCGGAAGGGTTCCACTGGGCTCCGGCGAAGTTCCGTGACGCGGAGGGCCTGGCGTACGTAGTGCAGGCCTCCATGGAGGACTGCACCGGCTGCGCGCTGTGCGTCGAGGCGTGCCCCGAGCGCGGGGCATCCGACCTGTGCAAGTTCACCGAGATCCCCGAGAAGTCGAAGCGCGACTGGGAGTTCTTCCTTTCGCTGGACGACGAGCCGGCGCTTCCCGAGGCGCCGATCTACGACAACGCCAAGGCGCTGCAGCTCGCCCGCCCGCTGTTCGAGTTCAGCGGTGCCTGCGCCGGCTGCGGCGAAACGCCGTACCTGAAGCTTCTGAGCCAGCTTTACGGCGACCGGCTGATGATGTCGAACGCCACCGGCTGCTCGAGCATCTTCGGCGGAAACCTGCCGACGACGCCGTGGGCGAAGAACAGCGACGGCAGGGGACCGACATGGAGCAACTCGCTCTTTGAGGACAACGCCGAGTTCGGCTTCGGGATGCGGCTCTCGCTGGATGCCCAACGCGAGATCGCGTTCCAGATCCTCGAAGCGTATCGGGAGCCGCTCGGTCCGGAGCTTGTGGACGAGCTGCTGCGGCCCGAGAAGGAGGATCAGGAGCAGCGCAAGCGCCGCCGCATTTTGGTGGAGGAGCTGAAGCAGCGGACCGAAGGAGCGTTGAACCCGTCGCTGGCACATCTCTATGAGATCGCAGATTGCCTGATCGACAAGTCGGTCTGGCTGATCGGCGGCGACGGGTGGGCGTACGACATCGGTTACGGCGGGCTCGACCACGTGCTGGCGAACAACCGGCGCGTGCGGGTGCTCGTGCTGGATACCGAGGTCTATTCCAACACGGGCGGACAAGCGTCCAAAGCAACCCCGAGAGGGGCCGTGGCGAAATTCGCCGCAGGGGGCAAGCCGGGGCCGAAGAAGGACCTCGGGCGCATGGCGATGACCTACGGCCACGTCTACGTCGCCCAGGTCGCGATGGGTGCCGACGATTCGCAGACGATCAAGGCGTTCCGCGAGGCGGACGCCCACGACGGTCCGTCGCTGATCATCGCGTACGCCCACTGCATCGCCCACGATATCGACATGCGAAAGGGTTTCGAGCAACAGAAGCTGGCGGTCGAGAGCGGCTATTGGCCTCTCTATCGGTTCAATCCCGCCCGAGCGCGGCGCGGACGAAACCCGCTGCAACTCGACTCGGCGGCACCGTCG
>DASWVS010000334.1:0-3532 GCA_036401135.1 Fimbriimonas sp. | reverse complement strand
CTTCTCCGGGCCGATCTCGTTGATGATCTCCGAGGTGAAGCGGCGGGTCATCTTCTGGAGCTCGTTTCGCGAGAGCCGCTTCGGGTTGCAGGCAATTCCGCCCTTCGCGCCGCCGAACGGGATGTTCATCAGCGCGCACTTCCAGGTCATCCACATCGCGAGCGCGGAGGTTTCGTCGAGGTCGACGTGCGGGTGGTAGCGGATGCCGCCTTTGGTCGGTCCGCGCGCCGCGTTGTGCTGGACCCGATATCCCTCGAAAACCTGCACCTCCCCGCTGTCCATCACGACGGGGAAGTGGACGACGAGCTGCCGGATCGGGTGGGCGAGGACCTGGTGGAGACCCTGATCGAGATCGAGATAGTGGGCGGCTTCGGCAAGTTGCCTTCTGGCCATCTCCAGAACGTTCACATGTTGGCTCATAGCGCTTCCGCGGTGGACGGAGCTAACCCTTGGCCCGAAGGATCGGGCGCATGATCAGGTAGAAGGGCATCGCGAGAACACCGTTGTACACCGCACCCCCTATTGTAGCCGCCAGCGTCCCGACGAAGGCGGCGGGGGGCGGCGGAGCGATCAAGGTGTGGAGCACGCCGGCGATGAGGGTGAGGAAGGCGGTCGTGATCAGGGCGACGACGGCCCCGGTCTCGAACTCGAGGTCGTGGTACCACCCGGCGAGGAAGCCTGCGACCGTGCGGCTGACCACGTAGCCGGCCATGTTGGCGCCGCTGACGGCGGCGTGGAGAAGGCCGGCGGCGAACCCGCCCAGCGTCGCACCCGGACGGCTGGCGAAGATCCCGAGGACGCCCACCACGATCAGGAGGAAATCGGGCGCGACCGTGCCGATCGCGACCTGGGGCGCCACCGTTCCCTGGCAGCCGGCGGCCAACCAAAGGCAGACCAGCGAGGCGGCCAGCGCCTTCATCGCAGCACGACCACCTCGCGGAGCTCGCCGATCGAGAAGTAGGGGTCCACGATGGCGATGCGCTGGCCGAAGGCGATGTCGTCGTGGACCTGGATCACCTTGCCGATCGAGATCCCGCGCGGGATGTGTTCGGAGAGGCCCGAGGTGGCAACGTTGTCGCCGATCTGGACCGGCGCTTTGGGGTCGTTGAAGGAGAGCGACAGGGTGTTGGAATTCTCGCCCCTCAGAAGGCCTGCGGGCGAAGGGTTGCGGTTCATCACGATCGCGCCGATCGTCAGGGCCCGGCTGGTCAAGAGGAGCACCTGGGCGCGGTCCTTGCTCACCGACTGGACCGTGCCGATCATCCCCACGCCCGAGACGACGGGCTGGCCCGGACGGACCCCCTTGGCGGAGCCGGCGCCGATCGTGAGCCGGTTGTCTCGGGGGATATAGGCGAGGATCTCCGCCGGAACCTTGATATTCCCGGGGACCGGGCGGAGGCCCATCGTCTTCCTCAAGGCGTTCAGGTCGCGCTGCATGCGCGAAACGGACTCGCCGTAGAGCGCCATCGCGGCGAGGCGATCGTGGAGCCGCCTGTTCTCGACGGCGAGCCGGCGCGCCCGGGTGAACCCGAACAGGAAGTCCCCGGTCGAGCGCACCGTGTTGCCCGCCACCCGGGCCACGGGGGAGACGGCGGTCTGGACGGCGCCGGTCACCGGATCGACCCGCCCATCGGAGCGCGCCGCGTTCTGGAAGCGCGCGAGGAAGACGCCCGTCGCGCAGAGGGCGATGAGGAGCACCCAATCCAGCGGCCCGCTTTCCCTTCTTACGACCTTGACGACCTCTCTAGCATCTTCCGGATCAGCTGGTTCTCGTGCATCGCCTCGACGACGATGCCGGTGCCGACGGCGACGCAGCTCAGGGGGTCGTCGGCGATGTGGACGGGCATGAGCGTCTCCTGGGCGATCAGCCGGTCGAGGCCGCGAAGGAGGGCTCCGCCGCCCGCGAGCACGATGCCGCGGTCCATCGTATCGGCGGCAAGTTCGGGCGGCGCCGATTCGAGCGTCAGCTTCACCGCCTCGACGATCTCGTGGAGCGGCTCCTGGATCGCCAGGCGCACCTCCTCGCTGGTGATCACCGCGCTCCGGGGAAGGCCCGTGACGAGGTCCCGACCCTTGATCTCGATCTGGAGCTCCTGCTCCAGGGGGAAGGCGCTGCCGGTCGCGATCTTCGTCTGCTCGGCGGTGCGGTCGCCGATGAAGAGGTTGTAGGCCCGCCGCACGTAGGAGATGATCGCCTCGTCGAGCTCGTCCCCCGCGACGCGGATCGATCGGGAGTGGACGATGCCGCCGAGAGAGATCATCGCCACCTCGGTCGTCCCACCGCCGATATCGACCACCATCGAGCCGCTGGGCTCGTCGACGGGCAGGCCTGCGCCGAACGCGGCCGCCATCGGCTCTTCGATGACGTAGGCGTCCGTCGCACCGGCGCGCTGGGCGGCCTCGATGACGGCACGGCGCTCGACCTCGGTGACCCCGCTCGGAATGCCGACCACGACCGTGCGCCGAAGATGGAACCGTGTGGTGACCTTGGCGATGAAGTGCCGGAGCATCGCCTGCGTCTGCTCGAAGTCCGCGATCACCCCGTCCCGGAGCGGACGGATGGCGACGATGTTCGCCGGGGTGCGCCCCAGCATCCGCTTCGCCTCCTCGCCGACCGCGAGCACCCGGCCGTCGTCCTTGTTCATCGCAATGACGCTCGGTTCGCGGAGTACGATCCCTTTCCCCCCGACGTGGACGAGCGTGTTGGCGGTTCCAAGGTCGATGCCGATGTCGCGGCTGAGGCCGCCGCCCAGACCGTGGAACAGGAAATGCCGGAAGCTATTCCTCATCGACCACGACTTCTCCCGAACTGAGCCGCTTGGCGAGCGTTTCCTGCGAGATCGCCGAAAGGATCACCGCCGAGCCGGTGGTAAAGATGACGGATTTGGTTCGCCGGCCCTGGGTGGCGTCGATGAGGTTCCCTTCCTTTCTCATCGTCTGGATCAGTCGCCGCATCGGCGCGGACTCGCTGCTGACGAGCGACACGATCTTCTCGGTCATCACATAGTTGTAGAAGCCAACGTTCAGGACGGGAGGGGTCGGCATAGGACGCGAAACTCCGGGAGTGGGAGGAGTTTACACAGTCGCGCCCGCCGGCCGTGCGGCCGGCGGGCGCTCGAGGCTTTGAAAACGGCGGTTCAGCCGCCCATTCGACCGGGCGCCGCCATGCTGGGAGCTCCCATTGTTCCGGGGCCTGCCGCACCCGGTCGACCCATGGTGCCGGGTCCGACCATGCCAGGCCGTCCCATAGTTCCCGGTCCCATCGCTCCGGGACGGCCGCCCATCATGCCCGGGCCCATCGCGCCGGGACCGCCGAAGCCCATCCCGGCACCCATCCCGCCGGTCCCGCCACCACCGGGCAAGCCGTTCTGGTAGGTGACGAGGCCCTTCGTGTCGGGAAGCGCCAGGTTCGTCGAAGCGATCGACGGCGCCGCCGGGGGCGAAACCGGCTCCGGCTTCATCGCGAAGATCACGATGCAGAAGATGATCGACAGGACGATGGCGACGATCGACAGAATGAGGTCGAGCTGGT
>DASWVS010000333.1:0-10320 GCA_036401135.1 Fimbriimonas sp. | reverse complement strand
TTCCCAGGGCTCTGACGAGTTTAGCGAGCAGCGTGGAGGGTGGTGCCGTCCGATAGACGGCCGCGACGATCGTTCCTTCGTCCGGAGAGCCGAAGAGACGCTCGATCTCGTCGGACAGGGCCCGAGAAGCGCTCCCTGGATGATTCAGAAAGTGGACCAACGCGTCTCTTCCGTAGTGAAACCCGGAGCCCTGGTCGCCGAGGATGTAGCCGCGCCCCCCGCTCTTGACGATCCCGCTCTCGGATTTCGAGCAGACCAGGGAGCCGGTGCCGGCGATGACGCAAACGTCGGTGTCCGGGGGTGAGGCGTAAAGAGCGGCCGTGTAGTCCGGCTCGGCGCGGACCTGGGCAGCGGGGAAGATCTCGCGCAGCCGATCGATCCCCCGTTCCCAAGTCTCGCGGTTGATCAAGCCTGCAAAGCAGCCGCAGACGTGGCTCGCAGCGGGACAGCCTCGGGTCGCACTCGCGAGGTTCCGGCGCAGGCGGTTCTCCGGCGTGGACACGAGATTGGCGGCGCCGGATTGACCTTGGAAGAGGATCTTGCCGCGTTCATCCATCGCCACCACACGGCTCGAGGAGCCGCCGCAATCCAACCCGACGAATACGCTCATCCCTGCACTACGAGGGTACCCCGTCCCTTCTCCGGATCCCGGGCCGATTCGTGCGCGAGGGTTCGTCGGGGTAAAACTCCGAGGTGCGACGATACCAGGGGGAACCGCTTCCGGAAGGATGCCGAGTCGCGGTCATCAGCAACGATGCCCTCGGCAACTACGTCGTCGCGACGCCGCTGATCCAGATGCTCCGGAGGGAACTCAAGCCCTCCTCGCTCCACTACTATGGCGGAACCCGCACCGAGGAACTGTGGGTGCACGATCCCGATATCGATTGGGGCTACCCGTTCTTCGGAAGCGATCCGGGCCATGCCGTGCTGAACTATGGCGTCGAGACCGAGGGCGAAGTTTACGATCTGGTCGTGAACCTCGAGGAGCACCCGTGGGCGAAGTCGTTCGCCGCCGTCATCGGGTGGCAGGGCGCCGTCGTCGGGCCGTGCCTCGGCATCGATGGCCGCGGCGACCTTCCGCAGGCAGACGACGCGGTGGGACGCCTCGCGGCCGACCCGAAGTGGGTCGCCGAGGACCTGGTCCACCGATACCCGTTCCTCGAATCCGGCTGGATCTCCGAGATCTTCAGCCGGCTCGCATACCTGAAGGGCCCTGTTCCACCCTACCGGATCGTTCGGCACGATCCCGGTACCAAGGTGCCAGAGGTTCTGATCGCCACCGCCGCGAGCCTGGGCAACAAGCTCTGGCCCGTGGAGAAGTGGCGTGAAGTCCTGCGTTGGCTCCATGCCGAGGATGCGAGCGTCGGACTGTTGGGTGCGAAACCGGCGGACCAACGGAAGTTCTGGAAAGGCGATTCGATGGAAGACGTTCTCGTCGAGGAGGGCCTGGTCGAGGATCTGCGCGGCAAGCTGTCCCTGACCCAGGTGGCGGGGGCGCTGGAAGCAGCCGACGCGGTCCTCACCATCGACAACGGCATCCTCCACCTCGCCTGTGCGACGCCCACGCAGGTGGTCGGGCTGTTCCGGCACGGCATCCACCGTCTCTGGGCTCCTCCGGTCCCTAATGTCCGGGTGCTCACGCCGGGCGAGGGAAGGGAGGTCGCCGATATCTCCGTCGAAGCGGTCAAGGAGGCTCTGGCATGCGCCCTGACCGCGTGTTGATCTCGCTCAAGACCTATCTGGGCGACGCCGTCATGGCCTCGCCGATGATCGAGGCGATCGAGTGCGAGGTCGAGTCGATCACCATCCAGACGACGCCGCTCGTCCAGCAGCTGCTCCAGGATCCGATCCGTAGCCGCAGCGTCATCCCTTTCGAGAAGAGCCGGAAGCCGTGGGCGACGGTCCAGTGCGCGCTGGCCCTTCGGCGACAACGGTTCTCGACTGCCGTCCTCGTGAACCGCAGCTTCCGGGCGGCGCTGGTGACGAGGCTCGCCGGTATCCGAACCCGCGTCGGGCACGGACTCGAGGGCCGGAGAGCACTTCTGACGAAGGTCGTGCCCTACGACGAGGATCGATTCGAAGCGGACACGTGCATGGATCTGGCCCGCGCACTGGGGATCGAAGGACCATCGATTCCGCACCTGACGGTGACGAAGACCGAGGCCGAGGAAGGGCGATCGCTGCTGGAAGGGGCGACGCTCGGCATCCAACCAGGTACTCGCTACGAAGCCAAACAGATCCCCTTGGCCGAGCTCGGCGAGGTCGTCTGCAGCCTGCAGCAGGACGGGCACGAGGTGGTTCTGATTGGAGGGCCCGAGGAGGTCGCGTACGCCGAGACGCTCCAGTCGCTCCTCCCGAAGCGCGTCCCGAGCCTGGTCGGAAGGACGGACATTCGACGGAGCCTGGGAGTCCTTGCGAACCTTAGGCTCGCTATTGGTGGGGATACCGGGCTGCTGCACATGGCGGCGGCCGTGGGGTGTCCCACCCTGACGGCTTTCGGACCGACGAACGCCAGGAAGTGGGGCCACGCCTACGAGCCGCACCGCATCATCGTCGCGCCTGGCGGCGACCTGTCGGAACTGAGACCAGGCGAGTTGATCACGGCGGCACGCCATGCGCTGCTGCTATAGGTGCCTGTGCCTGCTGGCTCTCGCCCTTTTCGGATGGACGGGTGCGAAAGCCGCGGATATCCTGATCCTCCTCGACATCGACCGCGCCGGCCCTGCCGTCGATCCTTTTGCCTACTACCACGGCGGGTGGATCCTTTGGCCGCCCTCGGTGGAAAGCGGCGTCAACCGCACGCTTGCCTTGGGCAGCGGGGCGAACCTTCTGGGGCAAGCGACCGACCTGCCGATTCGGAACGAGGACGGCTGGCGTTCGCTGGCGAGGGAGTCTCTGGCCCGTCGCGGCTACTTCGAAGCGCGTGACAGAACCCTTGGCGGTATCCAGCCCGAGGCCGTGCTATCGCCCGAGGGCTACCTGAGCGCGAGCGCGGCGCTGATCGCGCTCTCGGCGTCGGACGAGGCTGTCCGGCCTCTTCCTTTGGGTCCAGGGATCGAAGACCGTCGGCTCCTCGTCGCGGCGGCCCGCGAGTGGGACGAGGTTCGCCGCTTCGCGGACACGGCAGGAGGACGAGCCCTTGTTCTGGAGTTTCCTCCGCCGGCCAAGGACGACTGGTCGCGGTACTGGCTTTTCGGATCCGGTTGGCCCGAAGGGAAGCTTCCCGTAGACACGGATCTCGGCGTTCCCGGGCTGGTCGAGGCGAGGGACGCCCTTCGACTGACGACGGAACCCGCTCTTTTCGACTGGCAGGAAACGAACATCGAGTCCTGGGGAGGCGCGAATCGATGGCTCGCCCATGTTCGCTTCCTAGGAACTTTCGGTCTGGTTCTTCTCGCAGTGCTCGCGCTCGGTTCGGTCCTTTGGGCTCTCCGCTTGATGGCCGTCGAGACAAGACATCCGGCGGCGGCCATGGCGATCCTTGTCTCGTTGCTCCTCCCGGCGACGATCCTCTTGCAGGGGAATCTGTCCTACCGCTTGGGTCTGGCGGGGTGGCCCTTGTGGCTCGCGCTGTCCCTGGGGGTGTTACTCGCCCTGGCCGCGATTGCCGCGAAGGCGGCGCCGTTGAGCGCTCTTCAAGCCGTGTGCGGCGTCGGATGGGTCGCGGCGTTGTTGGCCGATCCCACATGGTCCTGGTTCAGCTCGGCCTTCGGGTGGCCTCAGTTGGCGGCTGCGGAGCGAGCGCCGTGGGCCGCCTTCGCGCCCTTCGCTGTCCTGGCCTCGGTCGCGGAGAGAAAGGGTCGCTGGGGCTTGTCGCTTGTATTTGCCGCAGTCCTTTGGGAGGTCTCCGCCTCGGGGGTCGCCGTTGGAGCGGCACTGGCTCTGTCGGTCGTCTTTGAACCCTGGTTCCGGGCTTGGTACGTGGCTACAGCCGCCCTCCCGGCCGTCGCAGTCGTGGCCTTGAAAGGCTACGGGTGGGCTCCTACCGGGCTCCTTCAGACCTGGAAAGCCGATCCGGCGATCAACGCCGCCGAGTACGCGCGGTTCGCGCTGTCGCCCCCGTTTGTGGCTGCGGCCCTTCTCGCCGCCCTCGTTGCCCTCTTCGCGGATCGTTTCCTGATCCATCAGTTTCGGACGCTCTTGCGCAGCGACCCCGCGCGCCAAGGGCCGTTCCTAGCGGCTTTGGGCCTTTTCCTGCTGGGGATCGGCTGGCCGGAAATGCTTTGGGTCGGTGGCAGCGTTCTATGGGCAGGCTTCCTGCGGCTTCTTTACGAGGGCGTTGGATCGGGCTGACGCGCTCGCTTTCCTTGGGGTACAAGCGCATGCATGGTGATCCCCGCCATTTCGGTCGTTCTCGCTTTGGCGCAGTCGTCCGCCTTACCGGCGCTCAACTATGTTCCTGATCCTCGGATTCCGATGCCGACGCCCTGGCGTCAGCCCGGATACCTGCAGATCTGGTGGATCCAGTCGCCGAACTACAACGCTCGTCCCGTTGGCACCGTCGTCGACACCGTGGTTGTCCATTCGACGGTCATCCCGACGCTCGAACGGACCACGGCCGCTTTCCAGCGCACGTCGAGCGCCGTCAGCGCGCATTTCACCATCGACAAGGACGGAAGCATCGTCCAGAACGTCAGCACGTTCGATCGGGCGTGGCACGCCGGCGTGAGCCGCGACGCGGAGGGCAGAACGAACCTCAACAACACGTCGATCGGCATCGAGCTCGTCAACCTCAACGACGGCGTCGACCCGTACCCGGAAGCGCAGCTCATGGCGCTATGCGGCATCATCGCCCAGATGAAGCGGCGGTTCTACCTCAAGCAGATCGTGAGCCACGAGTACATCGCTCAGCCGCCCGGGCGCAAGAGCGACCCTCGCAACTTTCCCTGGAAGCGGCTCGAATACCTGGGTCTGCCGATCTTCACAGGGCAAAGCAAGCCGTAAAGACGACAAAAAGTATTCCCTTTACCCGCCGTGATAAAACGGCTACAATTGTCAGGTAAGGCTTAAAGCCTAACGTTTACAAAACGTATACATCCAGCCGGAAGGTCCAGGGAAGGGTAGGAACAAAAAGTGAGCGTCAGCAACGCAGTAATCAAAGTGATCGGTGTCGGAGGCGGTGGGTCCAACGCGGTCCAGCGCATGATCGAAAGCGGTATTCGCGGAGTCGAGTTCATCGCCATGAACACGGACATCCAAGTCCTCGACGCTCATCCGGCGGCGAAGAAGGTGCAGCTTGGGGGCAACCTCACGCGCGGCCTCGGCGCCGGCGGCAACCCGGAGATCGGCAAGAGCGCGGCCGAAGAGTCGAAGAACGACATCCGAAAGGTGCTCGAAGGGGCGGACATGGTGTTCGTGACTGCGGGCATGGGTGGCGGCACAGGCACGGGCGCCGCTCCCGTGATCGCCGACCTCTCGCGTGAGATCGGGGCGCTGACGGTTGCCGTCGTCACCCGGCCGTTCACGTTCGAAGGGCCCCGCCGGTCGAGGCTCGCCGAGCAGGGGGTCACGTCGCTCATGGGACGCACCGACACGATCATCACGATCCCGAACGACAAGCTGCTCAGCGTGGTGGAGCGCAAGACCACCCTCGTCGACGCGTTCCGGGTTGCGGACGACGTGCTGAGGCAGGGCGTCCAGGGGATCTCGGACATCATCACGATCCCCGGCCAGATCAACGTAGACTTTGCGGACGTTCGAGCGGTCATGGCGAACGCGGGACCGGCGCTGATGGGGATCGGATACGGAGTGGGCGATCAGCGCGCGCTCCAGGCGGCGCAGTCGGCGACCAACTCGCCCTTGCTCGAGCAGACGATCCACGGTGCGAAGGGCCTCCTCGTCAACCTGACCTCCAGCGAGGACCTGACCCTCGCCGAGGCGAACGAGGCGATGCAGTACATTCAGGAGCTCTGCGACTCGGAGGATGCCAACATCTTCTTCGGCACGGTGGTCGACCCGACGATGGAAGGCACCGTCCGCGTGACCGTCCTCGCGACCGGATTCAACCCGCACAGCCGAGAGGGCAGGGCGGTGGCGCAGGCGACGTTCAATTCGGCCCCTCCCCAACCCGCGGCTCAGCCTTCGGCACCTCCTCCCCAGAGCAGCGCGAGCGCCTCGGCGGCTCCGAAGCCCCCGACGCAACCGAGCGCAGCGGAGATCATCGCCCAGGCGAGGGAGCGGGTCGCCAAGCGCGAGGCGCCGCAGGACGCCACCGAAGTCTTCGACGAGTCCGATCTCGACATTCCGGCGTTCATCCGCGAGCACCGTCAACGCGGCTGAGCGCACGGAGCCAAGGTTCCCGAAGGGGTGGGACGGAAAGTCCCACCTCTTCTTTCTTGTCTGGTTCTTGCTCGGTTCGGCCCTCCCGAGGCGGCGGAAAAGGCGGTAACGTCTAGGGAGCAGATATGGCACTCTCCGCGCTCCTCCTTTCGGTCCTCGCTCAGGGACCTGGCGTCGCACCCGCACAGGCGACCGATCTAGGCGCCCAACTCGTCGTCGTCGAACCGATCCGGTTGGCGGTCTCCCCTGTCCTGGATGGAACGCTCGGTGAAGAGGAGTGGGATCCTTTCGCCGACGGCGAGCAGTCGAAGTCCTTCCTCCAGTGGGAACCTGGCAAGATCCACGTCGCCGGGATCCTGCCTCCGCTGCACGACCTCGTCGTCTCGATCGACGTGAAGAACGACGGCTGGCTGAAGGGCAAGGACAACATCGAGGTCCGCATCCGGCAGGAGGGCGACCGCGCCGTTCTGTCTTCGCGGCTGCTGGACGCGACGGGCAAGGAAGGCCCCGTTTGGACGGAGTTGCCGAGTGTGGTCCAAGCGTCCGAAGCGGTAGCCCGCGAAGGCCAAGGGGGCGTCTTCTACGAGGCGTCCATCGCCGACGCGGGCCTCGGCCTCTTCTCGCCCGAACGCGGCCAGCGTTTCGGCGTCCGATACGACGCATTCCCCAGCGACGCTTCGGACGTCGCCGCTTTCCTGCCGCGGGCGATGAGCGTGATCACGCTCGCCACCCAGAGGAGCGCGGGGATGCCCAACGGGCTGACTCCCGCCGTTCAGGACGACTTCCAGACGGTCGTACCGGGCGAGAACATGAGGATGAGGGTCACCTTCCGAGGTTCGAACACCCTGCAGATCCGCCGACTGTCCCTCCGGTCCGAGGGAGATGTGCGCGACCGAACGCTCAGCCTGTCGACACCCTTCATGGTCTTCGACAACAAGGGGAGGGCGTTCTTCGATTACGACACGAGGGTGTCGGTGGAGAGCCCGTTCGGCTACCGGCTGATGAGGGCTTCGGTCCTGGCGGGAGACGGGTTGGAGGGGCTCATCCAGGCCAGCTACCGAATCGCGCCGCTCGTGGATTTCACCCTTCGCACGAAATCGATCAAGGCGAACGAGGCGAACCAGGTCGCGCGCGTGACCTATCGCATCCGCTCCAACAGCGTTTCGAGAGTCGTGGGCGGTGTGGCGGTCGACTTGCCGGAAGGATGGCGGAACCTGTCAGGGCAGGACAAGGGCTACCTCTTGTACCAGAAGGGGCAGCCGATCGACCGTAGTATCGACGTCGAGATCCCCGGCGGGACCCAGGGCGTCTTCCCGATCAAGCTGAAGAGCGTGCTGGGAGACCAGGTCACCGATCAAACGCTCTGGATCACGGTCCAGTAGGGACTACCTCAGGCGCATCGGAAGTCCGCTCTCCGACATCCGGCGCTTGAGGTCCTGAACCCGATAGACGCCGTCGTGCACGATACTCGCAAGCAGGACGGCGTCCGCTTTTCCTTCCCTCACGGCCTCGACAAGGTGCTCCGGCCTTCCGGCGCCGCCGCTTGCGATGACGGGAATCTGGACCGCCTCGCTGACCGCCCGCGTGAGGGCGAGGTCGTACCCGCTTTGGGTCCCGTCGCCATCCATGCTCGTCAGCAGGATCTCTCCTGCACCGAGACGCGCCACCTTGGATGCCCACTCGACCGCGTCCAGCCCCGTTGGATTCCTACCCCCGTGGGTGAAGACCTCCCATCCGACTTCAGGGGTAGGTTTGCGTTTCGCATCGATGGCGACCACGACGCACTGGGAGCCGAACCTCGAGGCAGACTCCGACACCAGCTCGGGCCGATGAATCGCGGCAGTATTCAAACTGACCTTATCCGCTCCCGCCAGGAGAGCCTCGCGAATATCCTCGACCCGGCGCAAGCCGCCCCCGACCGTGAACGGGATGAACACCTGTTCGGCGACCCTCTCGGCCAGGGCGATGACCGGCGCCCTCTCCTCGTGGGAGGCGGTGATGTCCAGGAATACCAGTTCGTCCGCTCCTTCCGAGTCGTAGAACCTGCCCAGCTCGACGGGGTCTCCGGCGTCGCGGAGGCCGACGAAATTCACGCCCTTGACGACACGGTTGTTCTTGATGTCGAGGCAGGGAATCAAACGGATGCTGCTCATGTCGCTTGGATGCGGAGGATACGGACGGGGATGTGATCGGTCGATGTGCGTTCGAGAAAAGCGGTGAACCGGTCTTCGAAAGCCTCCACCTCGACCGACTCCGGGGCGGCCATCGCGTTCCAGATCGAGGCCGAGACTCCCTCCATCACCGCCGTCACCAGCATGGCCTCGTCGGCTTCGACCGTTTCCGTCCGCAGTTCCTTCAGCCCGATCTTCAGGAACCCGCGCGTCTCGACCGAGCCGCCGTGGGGTTCCGGCTTCCACACGTGGCGGAGATGCAGATCCGGTCCGGTCACGTCCACGTTGGTCTGCAGGATGCGGCGGAACGCTTCGCGAGGATACATCGTCTCGGCAATCCGGTCGAAAACCAGCGTTCCCTTTCCTAGCTCGGCGAACGCGTCCGCGGCGTGCATCAGGAACTGCAGGTGACGCTTGTCCGGCAGCGGATCGTCGCTCGTGTACCGAACCTTGACGAACGACAGGGCGTCGTCAAGGGCTTTGAGATCTTCGGCCTCCACGTCGACGTCGGCGAAGAGGTCCGGCCGAAAGACGTGCGCGTTCTGGCTGCGCCGCACGATCGCGATGTGGAGCCGGACGTCGGAGAACAGGATGCCCTCGGACGGCCCGATCGGCGAGCGCCCCTTCTGCGCGTACGGGTTCTGCGCGACCATCCGCGTCATCACCTCGTTCTGGTCGGGGAGTTGCTCCCCGGGCAGGTAGACCCAGTACTCCGCGCTCGCATGGTAGGTAGACGCGCTGCGACGGTTCAGCAGCAGGTAACCGAGGACGAGCAGGGCGGTCAGGGCAGCAAGAACGAAGAAGGCGGTCAAGGTCCGACCCCGGCCATCCAACGGGTCGCCATCCGCAACTCCTCGCCGTCGAGAAGCGCGTAGCACATATCGCATAGTCCGGCCTCGTTGACCCGGCGGTTGCGGCAGAGAAGGCAGGAGTCGATCCGGCGGGCGTCCGCAACCTGCTTGCGGTTCTTCAGCGCAAGCATCAGCGTGTGCCTCGGGATCCCTTCGCCGTTCAGCCTTTCCACCCCCGCATTTTACTGCGCCGGAAGCTTCCGTTACCGAGCCTCGACTTCGGCGCGCACCGCGCCGGTATCCTTTCCCCGATGACGTTTCAAGAGATGATCTCGCGTCTCGACGAGTACTGGGCGAAGCAAGGGTGCGCCATCCTCCAGCCTTACGACATCGAGGTCGGTGCCGGAACCATGCATCCCGCGACCACGCTTCGCGTGCTTGGACCCGAGCCATGGAACGTCGCGTATGTCCAGCCTTCGCGGCGCCCGGTCGACGGGCGATACACCCGGAACCCGCAAAGGAGCCAACGCTACTACCAGTACCAGGTGATTATGAAGCCGTCGCCGGACCACATCGTCGACCTCTACATGGGCTCTCTCGACCACCTCGGATTCGACACCTCCAAGAACGACGTCCGGTTGGTCGAGGACGACTGGGAGTCCCAGGCTGCAGGCGCAAGCGGAGTCGGTTGGGAGGTGTGGATGAACGGGGCCGAGATCACCCAGTTCACCTTCTTCCAGCAGATGGGCGGAATCGAATGCAACCCCGTGTGCGCCGAGATCACCTATGGCCCCGAGCGCCTGTGCCTGATGCTCAACCAGGGAAACTCGTTCTGGGAGGACCTGATGTGGAACGAGTCCACGAGCTACCGTTCGGTCGACTGGCAACTCGAGATGCAGGACAACGTCTACAACTTCGAGGTCGCCTCCACCAAGATGCTCTTCCAACTCTTCGACATGTACGAGGAGGAGTCGAAGCGCACGATCGAAACCCCGATGTACTGGGACCCGGTTCAGGGCATCATGACAGCGACTCCCACCCCGGATGACGGTGCGCCTCCTGCCGGATCGGGGCCGATG
>DASWVS010000332.1:0-2212 GCA_036401135.1 Fimbriimonas sp. | reverse complement strand
CCGACGACCCTCTACCACCCCCAACTGCGATCCTTCCTGATCAGCGAGGCGGTCCGGGGGGCGGGAGCGACGCTCCGAAACCACCTCGGACGGCGCTTCATGTACGACTACGATCCGCGGCTGGAGCTCGCGCCCCGAGACGTCGTGGCGCGGGCGATCGAGGCGGAGATGAAGAAGCACGGCACATGGTGCGTCTATCTCGACCTCACCCACTTGCCGTCGGAGAATATACGGGAGGAGTTCCCGACCATCTACGAGCGGCTCGCCTCGATCGGATTGGAGATGGACAAGGACTGGGTCCCCGTCGTGCCGGCCCAGCATTACTCGTGCGGGGGCGTGGTCACCGACCTTCAGGGATGCACGAGCGTGCCCGGGCTCTATTCGTCCGGCGAAGTCGCCTGCACCGGCGTCCATGGTGCCAACCGGCTTGCGAGCAACTCGCTCCTCGAGGCGATCGTCTTCTCGGCTTCCGCCGCCGAGTCGGCGGTCTCGGAACCGGCGGCCGCAGGCCCTCTGCCCCAACCCCGGTCTCCCCGGCCGTTTGCGGAGGCGGACTCCATTCGGATCCGGCGAGCCCTGCAGCGGTCGATGACGGCCGGAGTGGGCATCGTCCGGACCGACGCGGGGCTCGCGGAAACCGAGCGGACGGTGGTGAGCCTGATCGCCGAGGCGGACGCGCTGCCGGAAGCGCCGTTTTCGACCCACCCGCTGGAAACGCACAACCTCCTCCGGGCGGCGCTCCACGTCGTGCGGGGCGCACTCGCGCGCCGTGAGAACGTCGGGCTGCACTACAACGAGGATCTTGTCGGAAAACGGCTTTAGAAACTGTCGGGGATCATACTCGGGTGCCGAAGGGTCATCTAGAGTGGGCATCAGGAGCAAACAATGACTCGATTCCTAGGTCTCGCTGCCTTGGCTTGCGCGGCACTTCCCGCCATGTCACAACGCCCCGTCGTTCCCTCGGCTCTCGAGAAGGAGCATGAGGAGATCCATCAACAACTCGTCGCTGCGACCCAGGCCCCAGGAAAGACCGGAGAAGCGGCAAAGGCGCTCGCCGCGGTGCTGCATCCCCACTTTGAGCGAGAGCAGCAGATCGCTCTGCCGCCCCTTGGCGCGCTGGCGAAAATGGCGAGCGGACAGCCCGATCCCTCCCGCAAGGAGGCGATCAGGCTTTCGCGGATCCTTGCCAGGGAAATGCCGAAGATGCTCCGCGAGCACAAGGCGATCGCGAGCGCCGCGAAGCGGCTCGAAGCGACCGCCGTCGCCGAGGGCCGTCACGAGGCGGCCGAACTCGCTCGGAAGCTGATGCTCCACGCAAAGACGGAGGAGCAGGTGACCTACCCTGCCGCGATCCTCGTCGGGAAGTACGGCAAGTAGCCGTCAGTCGATCGACCGCAATACCCGCGCGCCGAACAGAAGCGCGCGGGTCTCGTGGTAGTTCGCCTTCCAGGCGTGTCCTTTCCGGTCGTCCACCACCCGATTCTCCTCGTCGAGTTCGCCGAACCATCCCCCGAACTCTTTGTCGACGAGGTGCTCCTGGGTCCATCTCCAAAGCTCGTCCGCTGCCCGAAGATAGCCCTCGTGCATCGTTTCGCGGTAGACCGCGAGATATCCGAGGATCGCCTCCGGCATCACCCACCAGTGCTTTCGCCGTTGGGTCGGGCTGTTGCCAGGGGTTCCGAAGTACGAGATGCCGCCGTGGACGGGGTCCCTGCCTTCCACCAGCACGTAGTCCGCGAAGCCCCGGGCGACGCCGGTGGGCAAGGGATCGCCGAGCGTGCGGGCTGCCGCCAGCAGCAGGTGCGCCGCCTCGATGTCGTGGCCATAGGAGATCTGCTCGGTCGCGGGCTTCAGGTCTCGGTAGAGCATTTGCGCCGAATGGATGCCGTCCAGCAGGAAGGGTCCTGTAAGCAGCTCCATCAACTCGCGGATCCGCTCCCTGACCCTCGCGTCGGGCCAGACCCGATAGAGCTCGGTGAACGCCTCGAGGAGATGGAGCGACGTGTTCTGGGTCTTGATGCCGTGAGAACTCGCCAAGCCGTCCCGTCGGGTGGCAGCCGCGTCCATCGGATCGAGGACGGGCGTTCCGTCCCGCTCGGTCAACTCGAAGTAGCCGCCGTACTCGGTATCCCGGCAGTGCTCCTCGAGCCATTCGAAGGTGCGCCGGGCGTGGTCGAGGGCTCGGTCGACGCCGATCCTTGCCGCCGCCGCC
>DASWVS010000331.1:0-5075 GCA_036401135.1 Fimbriimonas sp. | reverse complement strand
GGGAAGACGTACGCCTCGCCCTGGCCTAATTGGCTCCGGACTCGCCTTCCTGCGACTTCATGGGTGATCTCGTCGGCAACGACGATCGCGGAAGCATCTCCGAAAGCGTCGGCGAAGATGCGGCCGGTCTTCTCGATCGCCCCCTCCTCGATCACGACGTAACGGGTATCGGTCGCCTCGCGCAATGCCTTCTCGATGCGGTTGCTGCTCATCGTTCTCGTGGTCCAGTCGAGAGGATATCCCAGACCGTCAAAACCTGCCTGTGGCTCGGGGAGAATCGTTTCGCAAGCTTTACGCATCTGTATCGTTCAGGAGCGCATCTATGGTTTTCGAAACGTTGAGGTCCCCCGGACTCGCCCATCTTTCGTATCTCGTCGGCGACGCGGATGCCGGTTCCGCCGTCGTCATCGACCCGCGCCGCGACGTCGAGGAGTACCTCGAGAAAGCCCGGGCGAAAGGTGTGCGGATCGATTACGTCGTGGAAACCCACATCCATGCCGATTTCGTCTCCGGAGGCCCCGAGCTCGCGTCGAGGACGGGGGCGAAGCTGCTCACCGGTCGATCCGACGAGATCTCCTATCGCCATGAGGCGATGGACGACGGCGACTCTTTCGAAGTTGGTCCTCTCCAGTTCCGAGCGCTCCAGACCCCTGGGCACACTCCGGAGCACATCAGCCTCGTCGTGAGCGGCGGCAAAGGATCGAAGGAGCCGTGGGGGGTATTCACCGGAGACACCCTCTTCGCCGGCGAGGTCGGACGGCCGGACCTTCTGGGGAGGGAACAGGAGCAAGCGCTGGCCAAGGAGCTCTACCACAGCCTTCACGCGAAGCTGCTGGCTCTGGAGGACGGGGTCATCGTCTATCCCTCCCACGGCGAAGGATCTCCTTGCGGCGGGAGCATCGGCGACCGCGACACGACGACCATCGGCTATGAGCGCCGCCACAACCCGAAACTCGCCGCCATGTCCGAAGAGGACTTCGTCCGGTTGGTGCTGGAAGGGGCCTCCGAGCAGCCGGCGCCGAGCTACTACCCGCGGATGAAGAAGCTGAACGCCAAAGGCGTGGTTGGAGGCTTGCCGGACGTTCGACCCCTCCAGCCGCAGGAGGTGGCCGACCTGTCGAAGCAGGAAGGCGTCCTCCTCCTCGACGCCCGCCCCTACACCGCGTTCGGGGGCGCGCATATCCCGGGTGCGCTGAACGTCGCGTTGCAGGAGGAGTTCCCGATCTGGTGCGGATGGCTCGTCAAGCCGGAACACCGAGTGGTGCTGGTTCTCAACGATCCCGGCGACCTCGAAGAAGCCCAAACCCACCTCTTCCGGATCGGGATCGACCGCATCGAGGGATACCTCGCCCCGGGCATGCCGGCCTGGTTCGCAAAAGGGCTTCCGATCCAAAGCACCGCCCAAATCGACGTCCATCGCCTTCGCGACAGGATCGGCGAGATTCAGCTTTTGGATGTGCGCCGGCAGGACGAGTGGCGAGAAGGCCGCCTTCCGACCGCGGTGCATCGCTACCTGCCGGAGGTCCCGAACCTCGATGGGCAGCTGGACCGCCGCAAGCCGGTCGCCACCTACTGCGAGTCGGGATACCGCGCCTCGATCGCGGCGAGCCTCCTCGAGAGGATGGGATTCGAGCGGGTGCACAACGTCCCGGGAAGCATGGACGCCTGGCGGTCGGCAGGTTTCGAGATCGTCCCGGATCCGACGGGCTCCGTCAAGGGTCCATGAATCCTCCCCTCGGTCGGCATGCTCCACTGAAGTGATGGAGATCGTGGGATACCTTTTCGCCGCCCTGATCGGGCTCAGCCTCGGCCTGGTCGGCGGCGGCGGATCCATCCTCACGGTTCCGTTGCTCGTCTACGCCTTCGGCCTCGGCGCCACCGACGCGACCGCCAGCTCGCTGGCGATCGTAGGCGTCACGGCTCTCTTCGGAGCGGTCGACCACGGACGGCGGGGGAACGTCGATTATCGAGCCGCGCTTGGCTTTGCGATCCCCTCGGTCGCGGGGGTCTACCTGATGCGCCGGTACGTCATCCCCTCGCTTCCCGAGAACCTCTTCAGCCTGGGAATGCTGCACGTCACGAAGGATCGTTTGAGCCTGGTCCTGTTCGGCGTGCTGATGCTCTTCGCCAGTATGTCCATGATTCGAAACAGGGCCGAGGAAACGCCGGTCGAGTCGTCGCAGACAGCCGCCTGGAGGCTCGCCATCCAGGGCTTCGCCACCGGGACCATGACGGGCTCGGTAGGGGCTGGGGGAGGATTCCTGATCGTCCCGGCTCTGGTTCTGCTCGCGAGGATTCCGATGCGGAGGGCGGTCGCCACCTCCCTTCTCGTGATCGCCGTCAACTCGCTGCTCGGTTTCATGGGGGACCTGCAGTCGGGTCGCGCCATCGACTGGCCGCTCGTGAGCGCCGTCTCTGCCATCGCCGTCGGCGGCGCCCTGATCGGAAGCTATCTCGGACGATTCGTCTCCGGAGCGAAGCTGAAGTCCGGCTTCGGCTACCTCGTTCTCGTCACCGGGCTGTTCGTCGTCGCAGGGGAGGTCCTCAAGAGCGCCTCTTTACCCTCGCCGACGCCGATCACCTCCACAACCACCGAAAAGACCATGAACTTGAGACAAGACATAACCCCTGAGCAACTCGCCGCCGACCTCAAGTCGCCGAATCCGCCTCTGCTCGTCGACGTCCGGGAAGAGGAGGAGCGATCCATCAGCCGCCTTCCCAACGACCTCCACATCCCGATGCACGAGATCTCGGGCCGCCTTGGCGAGCTCGACCGCTCCTCCGAGATCGTCCTCTATTGCCGGACCGGGAACCGTTCCGGCATCGTCGCGGACGCACTCGCGTCGAAGGGATACCGGGTGCGGAACCTGGCAGGAGGGATCAACGCGTGGGCGCGCCGTGTCGACCCGACCGTGAGAACCTACTAAACTGGAACATGCCTACGGGGCCGAGATGATCCTGATGAACCTGTTCGTGCTCGCACTGGGCTCCAGCCAGGGCTCGGAGGCGGCGGTCGTCGCCGTTCAAAGGACCGACGCCAACTCCCGGGCCGCCCACCGGCAACTCGTGGAGAAGGCGCGCCGAGGCCGTATCGACCTCTACTTCGTCGGCGACTCGATCACGAGGCGCTGGGGTTGCAGCGACCCCATCTACCGCGAGTTCCTTGAAAACTGGCAACGGAACTTCCATGGCTGGAACGCCGGCAACTTCGGAAGGGGGGGCGACACGACCCGAAACATCCTGTGGAGGCTCCAAAACGGCGAGCTTGACGGAGTGGATCCCAAGGTCATCGTCCTCTTGGCCGGCACCAACGACATCGGAGCGGGAGCGTCCGCCACCGACGTCGCCAAGGGGGTCGCAGCGATCGTCGATCTGTGTCTGGCGAAGGCGCCGAAGGCGACCCTCGTCCTGATGGGCGTGCTCCCGAGAAACGACGCGCCGAACCTGATGCCGACCGTCCGAGCGGCGAACCTTCTCTTGGCCAGGATGGCGAACCGCCCGGGCGTACGCTTCCTGGATATCGGAGACCGGCTCGCGGACGACGAAGGCGAGCTACATGAGGGGATGACCGTCGACGGCCTCCATCTGGGCGTCAAGGGCTACCAGGCCTGGGCCGACGCCTTGAGGCCGACCCTGACGAGCCTGCTGGGCCCTCCGGCAGACATCGACCTTGCGCCGCCGCCCACCGGCGATCCGGGCCTATCCGGCTAGTCGGCGTGCACCGGTCTAGAAACGAGGGACAATAACCTCTATGGCAACCCACGACGACGTCCGCCGGATCGCTTCGAAGCTGCCAGGTGCGACCGAGTCCGCCGAGGGTCCCTTCGGCTACTACGTGACCCACAAGGGGAAAGCCAAAGGCTTTCTATGGACTTGGATGGAGCGCGTCGATCCGAAGAAGGCGCGCGTTCCGAACCCCGGCGTTCTTGCGATCGTGGTCAGGGACAACGACATCAAGCAGATCCTGTTGGGCGGCGACGAGAAGAAGATCTTCACCGAGCCGCACTACAACGGATTCCCCGCCGTCCTTGTCCGGCTCGACGCGATCGACGACGAGACGCTTGAGGATCTCGTCGTCGAGGCCTGGAGGTGCAAAGCTCCCGCCGGCCTCGTCGCGGAGTTCGATGCGCGGAACGGCCCGTCGTAGCCTTTCCCCAGGGTCTTTTAGGCGATTTTCCGCAATCCCGCCGTCCGCGCCAATGTACGGCGGTACATCGGTAGACTTTTTCCCATGACCCTGCTTCTCGTCGAGTCGCCGGCTCTCCCACCTCACGAAGCCAGCCGAGGAACGCGTTTCCTCGCCTCTCAGAGAGGCGCCCGTTGACCCCGTCGGAAGGCATTCTGCAAGTCGCTACCGCCCACGCCGCGATCTCGTTCTCGATCGATCCGGAGGGGAGGCTGCTTCAGCACGCGTTCGGCGCCCGCGACCGTTGCGAGCCCGGCGGCCAGGACGCCTTCCCCGTGTCGGGGAACGGCTGGGTTTTCGAACCGGCGATGAGCGTCGTCCATGCGGACGGGAACACTTCCACCGACCTGCGGGTGGTGCGATGGGCGGCGGAGGGCGACGTAGTTCGGATCGAGCTCAAAGATCCTCAATACCCGTTCTATGTGGACCTGCTCTTCCGAGCGATCCAGGAGGACGACGTTCTCGAATCATGGACCGTCGTTCGGCATGGCGAGGAAGGACCGGTCGCCTTGACCGCCTTCGGCTCTTCGGCGCCCGACTTCGGCAAGGGCGAGTTCTGGCTCACCCAGTTCCACGGCGACTGGGCAGCCGAGGCCGGCATGGCCGAAGAGAAGCTAGGCTACGGCCTCAAGGTTCTCGATTCGAAGCTGGGCGTCCGAGCCCACCAGTTCCGGGCGCCGTGGTTCCTGCTCGCCCGCGACCGCCCGGCGCAGGAGGACGAGGGAGAGGTCTTCGGAGGATCGCTGGCGTGGTCCGGCAGCTTCCGGTTCAGCTTCGAAGTGCTGCCGACGGGAAGGCTGCGGGCGGCCTGCGGCGTGAACCCGTTCGGTTCGACCTACCACCTGGACCCGGGCGAGACGCTGGAGACTCCCAAGATGGTCTGGGCGTG
>DASWVS010000330.1:0-3228 GCA_036401135.1 Fimbriimonas sp. | reverse complement strand
ACCGTTCCGATGCTCCACTACACCATCGGAGCGATCGAAGCCCTCCTGGGCAACGACCCGGCGGCCAGCTATCGTGAGGCGGCGGCCGCTAGCCCGGACTATTGCTTCCCCGCCCGCCTCGAGGACATCGGCATCCTGGAGGCTGCCATCCAGGCCAATCCCTCGGATGCGCGCGCGCCTTACTACCTGGGCAACCTGCTGTACGACCGGCGCCGCCACCGCGATGCGATCGCACTCTGGGAACGGTCGGTCGCGGTGGATGCTTCGAACGGGATCGTCCATCGCAACCTCGGCATCGCCGCCTTCAACATCCTCGGTGATCCCGGCAGGGCGCGAGAGCACTACGATGCGGCGATGAGGGCGGCTCCGGAAGACGCGCGGGTGTTCTACGAGCGGGATCAGCTCTGGAAGCGAACGGGAGCCTCGCCTCAGGAACGGCTGGCGGAACTGCGCCGGCGGCTGGACTTGGTCGAAAGGCGGGACGACCTGACGATCGAGTTCTGCAGCCTGCTCGACACCGTCGGCGAGTTCGAGGAGGCGGAGAAGATCCTGGCGGTCCGGAAGTTCCAACCTTGGGAAGGAGGCGAGGGGCAGGCGCTCGGCGTCTACACGCGCACGCAGCTCGCCCTTGGCTATCGAGCGCTGGCCGCAGGCGATGCGGCGTCCGCGGAGGCTGCCTTCGAAAGGGCTCTACGCCCGCCGGAAAACCTTGGCGAGGCAAGGCACCTGCTTGCGAACGCGAGCGATGTCTGGCTCGCGTTGGGAGACGCCAAGGCGGCGAGCGGAGACGACGATGAAGCGGAACGATGGTGGGGTCGGGCTGCCGAGTTCCGCGGAGACTTCCAGGACATGAGCGTGCGCTCGTTTTCGGAACTCACCGCCTTCCAAGCCGAGGCGCTCCGAAGGTTGGGGCGCGAGCAGGAGGCGAACGATCTGTTGCGAACCCTGGAGGCATATGCGGAGGAACTGGAGCAGACGGAGGCCAAGATCGACTACTTCGCCACTTCGCTCCCAACCATGCTTCTGTTCGAGGACGACCTGCAGGCTCGACAGACCAACACCGCACGTTTCCTCAAGGCTCAGGCGGCGGCCGGAGTGGGCGAGAGCGAGAAGGCGGCGGCTCTGCTCGCGGACGTGCTTCGTTACGATCCGAACCACGTCCGTGCGATCGACCTCAAGGCCAGGTTGGAGGCCTAGGGCAAACCGAGCTGCGCCGGAGTGAGCTTCGTGATCCCGAAGACGAACTCGCTCCCCTCACGGTACGGTTCGACAAGCTCGAAATTCTCGTACGCGACGCCGCCCGGAATGGGCTGGTCCGACGCCCAGTAGGTGAACCTGCCGTTCACCTTCAGCTCGAGACCCGGGCCGATGTCTCCTTTCGGTTTACGCCAGTACTGCGTGACCGGGCGTCCGCCGTAGTGCCAGGCCTGCGAGCCTGGGAACGGGAAAACGGATGCCGGATCCTTCTCGTTGGTCGTGATCGCGGCGAGCACGTCCCCTGCCTTGTCGATGAACAGATCGGAAAGCCGGTAAGTCGCATGGTCGGTGAAGCCGTTTCCGCTGTGGTTCGGCCATGTTGCCAGGCTGCTCTTGGGACCTTCCTTCAGCCATAGCTCCCGCGCCCGGATCTTGTTTCCCATCGTCGCGGTGAGGATGCACCTGTCCAGCGGCTTGCTGTCCGGTTCCGCATAGGTTCGGAGGCTAAGCTCGTCCGGCCGGTCGCTGCGTTGGGAAGCTACCACCCTGACGCGCGCCCCGGTGTCAAAGGACTCGACACGAAGCACGACCGTGAGTTCCTCCACGCCGGGTGCGATCGTCTTGAGCGTCCCGGGCTCCAGCTTTAGCTGTTCCATCGGCTCGGCGGAATCCGGCGCCGCCCAGATCCTCTTCCCCTGCTTCTGGTCGAGCTTCGAGGGTTCCAACTCGCTGAACGAACGGCCGCTCTGGCCTTTGATCGTCGGCTCGATCGCGATGAAGTTCACCAGCTCCATCTCGCCGTTCGGCCGGATCGGCACGCCGAGGCGGATCAGGCCTCTCGGCCCGCCCTCCCCGATGGGACCGACGCCCGCAGGATGCACCGCGAAGTGCAGGTGGCCCTCGATGCCCCAGATCGGTCGATCCGCATTGATGCCGGCTCGCACCCACTGCACCGGCGGGTTGCCCTGAGCGCCAAGAACCGCCGCGAAGAGAAACGCCATCATCGTAAGTTAAGCATACAAGGAGGGCCGAACTTGGAGTCGCAGAACGTTCGCGAACATGCGATGCTAGAGGGGTAGCAACCATGAAGCATCTCACTCGAAGGGCCCCGGGCCTCGGCTGTTGTCTCGTTCTGTGCTCTCTTTCCGTCCAAATTCAGGCCGCCAAACTGGTCGAGGTGCGGACCGTCGACGACGAGCATCTCATGATCGTCTGGCGCGACGGCTGGGTCACCTACAACGAAGTCACGATCGGCCCGAAGGCGTACTCGAACCCCGAGGGGCAGGGCGGGGACAAGCTCGAGCTTTACGGGAAACCGTTGGATACGTCGGCGGCGACGAATCCGCTGAATTACGGCATCGTGTCCCCGGACGACCCCTCGTACGCACCCAGCGCAAGCGCGAAGGCAACCGCGCCTCAAAAGGCTTTTCGACGGGCGAAGGTGACCGGGTCCGCCTGGGCGTGGCCCGATCCCACCCCCACGCTGGAGCACGTCGTCTTCCTGAAGCTCCCCCGCAAGCTCAACAACGGGAAGCGGTACCGTGTCCACTTCGCTCCGGGGCTCAACAGCGATAAGGACTCGGGCGAGTTCTCTTTCGACATCGCTCGGAGCGTCTCCGAGGCGATCCACGTCAACATCGTGGGCTACAACCCGAGCCACACCCAAATGAAATCCGCGGATCTCTATATGTGGCTAGGAGACGGCGGCGCGAGGGATTACTCTTCCTACGCGGGGCGCAAGGTTTTCTTGGTGAATGCCAAAACAGGAAGAACGCACGAAGTCGGCAGGGTCGTCTTCTGGAAACCGAGCGGACCCGACTTCGGAGAATGGAACCTGACCCGGTCGCCGGTCTGGACCTGCGACTTCTCCTCCTTCACCGGCACTGGAACGTATCGGCTGGTGGTCGACGGCGTCGGCTGCAGCCCGGACTTCGAACTCCGCAGGGACGCCTACTTCGAGCCTTTCAAGACCTCGGTGCGCGGCTTCTACTACATGCGCATCGGTGAACCGAAGCAATTGACTCCGGTGCC
>DASWVS010000329.1:0-5489 GCA_036401135.1 Fimbriimonas sp. | reverse complement strand
AGGATGTCCTCCGAGACCGTCGTCTGGACGCGCTGGACAAACTCGACCCGCTTCTCGTGCAGCTCCTCCATCGTCATCTCGGCGGCGACCGCGCGAAGGGCGTCGACGAACTTTCCTTCGACAAGCTCCTTCAGGGCTTCGGGGTTCATCGTGCGCTTGCCCAGGGTTTGGGCGGCGTCGGCGATGGCGTCCTCGGTCGGCTTGACCCGGACGAAGAACTCCGCCTGCACGTCCACGCGCATCCGGTCCTTGGTGATCAGCGCGGCCTCGTTGCTGCGCCGGACCTCGAGCCGGAGGGTGTTCATGTTGACGGTGATGGTCTCGTGGACGACGGGATAGACGATCGCGCCGCCGCTCATGACCACCTTCTGGCCGCCCATTCCGGTGCGGACAAAGGCGAGTTCCTTGCTGGCTCGGCGATAGAGCCGTGCGAGCATCGCGCCGAGGCCCAGAAGGACCACGAGGAGGATCACGATCGGGATGAGGATCGGTAACAGATTATCGAGAGGATTGCTTGGCATGGTTTTCTGCCGGGATCTCCGGCGCTCGTTCGAAGGACTCGAGCCCCTCTACGGTATTCGGAACGGCGAAGAACCGGGCACCTTCGCGCTGGACCAAGACGACCTCTGCCCCTTGATCAAACCGGTCGTCTTCCCGGTAGGGTTCGACGAGAACGTAGTGCGTCTGCCCGTGTCGATCCTTGAGCTTGGCTTGCGCGGGCCTGCCCCTTTGCGCGGTTCCCAAGGTGAGGACGGCGGCGCTGCCGACGAGGCTGTCGCCGTGAACCGCCGTCGTCTCTTCCCGGAAGAGGAATCGGCGAGCCAAACGGCTGACGGCGGAAAGCGGCGGAAGGCTCGCGAGCAGCGCGACGATCGAAACCGGCACGCTCGGAAGCAGGCCGCCCGTCAGGCTGAAGGCGACGGACTGGATGAGGTAGCCGGCCACTCCGAACAGCAGGCTGAGAAACATGATCAGCGCGGTGGTGGGCACCACTCCCACCCCGATCCATCGCAACGCGTCGTGGAGATCGAAATCCCCGTCGACGTCGACATCCGTGTCCGCGTCGGCACTGGCGTCGCCCATCAGTCCGATGAACTGAAGGAGCGAGAGGGCCAATGCCAAACCGATCCCGATCGCGAAGGGAAAGTTTTCGTCGGCCAGGAAAAAGCGGAGCATCGGAGGTCCTACGTACTTAGATTAACACGGCGGGCATATCGCACAGGTTGCATGGGAGAAACAGGAGGAAGGTCGTGCGGCCCAAGGCACAAGGAACCGGCTCGGCGGGTGCTCGCCAACGATGGCAGGCCGACAACGAGACGACGGGTCCTCCATCACTTCGACGGGTCGTTGCACAGCCCGGCAAGAAGGATCGTGTCGGTTGGGTCGTGCAGCAGAAAGTAGACGAACGGGCGGTCGGCGACGAAGGCGTCGAGCGGGCCGGCGGACTCCGTTGCCGTTTCCATCATCGTGGCCGCGGCCGCCTTGGTCCCGTCCTCGTCCCACTCGATGAACGCCTTGTGGACCGCCTGGGAGACGAAGGCGGCATCTCGCGTCAAAGGGGAATCGTGGATCTTTGAGAAATCATTGCCCGGTTTGAAAAGCTCTTTCGCACCCATCTTTTCCAGAACCGACTTCAGGTCGGTTTCGCGAGCCGCGCGGAAGCGGGGCAGAGCGACTCTGATCTCGCCTTCCATCAGGTTCTGCCGGATCTCCACCAGGTCCTTGGCAGACATGTCCGACAGGAACTTGGAGGCTCGTGTGCCGTCCGGCGGGAGCAGAAGCAGCAGTCGGAAGGACTCGTCCGCGTAAGGGATTTCGAGCGCTCTGGCTCCGCTCTCGATGAGAGCGCCGTGCGACTCCAGTTCGTTCTCCTTCATGAACGGCACTTCGACGGTAGCTCCGCCTTCGAGATGGAAGAGTCTGTTCTCGGTCTCGCCTTTGTCGAACTTCTGCTTCCACTCCCCATCGAACGAGATCGCGTTGACGAGCACGGCGAACGACGCCTCGTCGAAGGTCTCGATGATGGTGGGGATTCGCTCGCGGGTATTGCGCTTGGTCCAAGCGTTGATCTTGTCGATACCTTCCTGGTCCCGAGCCTGCAGGGAGAACGCCTGGGCGCCGTAGTACTTGCCGAGCAGGGAGACGAACTCCTCGCGAGGCGGCGTGTCCTGGAAGGTCCATAGGCTGTTCGCGATGGAGAGATCGACCTTTCGTCCTTTGAGAAGCTGCTGGATCAAGGCCTGGCTCCCGGCGTTCCAGCCGTCGATTTCGCTGGACTCGATGCCAAGAGTTTTCGCAACCAGGTCTCGCGTCTCGCCGTTCGCCCCGTTGGCGAGCATCGAGAGGCAGACGTTGACGCTCAGGGGAGAGAGAAGCGCGTTCCCCGTCTCGTCCGCGGGCACCGCCTCGTGCAGGAGCCGGAACGCGAAGTCGTTCATCGTCTCGGACGGGATTTCGGCGGTGGACGCGGGCTCCTTCAGCACCAACTCGGCGTCGATCGCGGCGAGCGGCGCTTTCGGGGTACCGCAACCTAACAGTCCGAGTATCGCGAACGGGAGCAGGCGCTTCATACCTAGAGGTCGCTCGCAAGTCGGCCGTTGGTTCTGCAAGAGCGAAAACCCAGTCGAAATACGTGGTCCCCATCCGCCGTTGCCTCGGCAGCCTCGACCCGTTGGCCGCTGAACGGCGACATAAGCCGCTGCCGAGGCTCTCCCGCAATCGAGTGTGACCCTGGGCAGCGAAAACGCCTCGCTGAGCCCGTCGCCCCACTCGCAGCGCTGGCGGCCAGAGCACCGTCCGATGGATGGAAGATCCTTCCCGCCTGGTCCACAGTCTTGTCATCCATCATCGCCGACTCCCATTGTCTCAACGGTTGTTACTGCACAATACGCCGACCGCCAGCCGGCAGCAAGTAACCTGCGACCGTGATGCACGAGCTTCGGTTTCGACAGGTCCACCTCGACTTCCACACCTCCGAACACATCCCGGGAATCGGCTCGGACTTCAACCCCGAGCGGTTCGTCGCGACGCTCAAGGAGGCGGCGGTCGACAGCATCACCTGCTTCAGCCGGTGCCACCACGGCTGGACGTATCACCCGTCGAAGGTCGCCCGACCTCACCCGCACCTGACGTGCAACCTCCTTGCCGAGCAGATCCAGGCATGCCACGCCGCCGACATCCGCGTCCCCATCTACGTCACCGTCGGATGGGACCATCGGATGGCGCGGGAGCATCCCGAATGGATCGAAGTCGACGAGAACGGCAGCCAGGTCGGACGCAAGCCGCTCGGCGCCGGGTGGGGTTGGTACAACATGGACTTCGCGTCCCCCTACCTCGACTACGTCGTCGCCCAGACCGAGGAGGTCTGCGATATGTTCGGCAACGAGGTCGACGGGCTCTTCTTCGACATCCTCTCGCAACGCGGGGTCCACGGCCAGTGGTGCCTCCAGGAATTCGCAAGGCTGGGATGGGACCCGGCGAACCCGGAGCACCAGGAGCGCATGCGGCAGCACCTCCTGGTCCGCTGCACCGACCGCCTCGCCGGCGCGGTCCGGGCAAAGTGCCCGAAGGCGACGATCTTCTTCAACGGAAGCCACATCGACCCCTCGTTCCGGCAGATCGAGCGGAACTACACCCACATCGAGATCGAGTCGCTCCCGTCCGGGGGATGGGGGTATGCCCACTTCCCGATGACCGTGCGGTACTCGCGCACGCTCGGGATGGACTACCTCGGCATGACCGGCAAATTCAGCGAAAGCTGGGGGCACTTCAACTCGTACAAGAACCCGGCAGCCTTGGAGTACGAGTGCTTCCTGATGCTCGCGCAGGGCGGCAAGTGCTCGATCGGCGACCAGCTCCACCCGAGCGGCAGGCTCGACGACAAAACCTACGATCTGATCGGATCGGTCTACCGCCAGGTCCGCGACAGGGAACCGTGGTGCAGGGGAGCGCGGTCGGTGACGGAGATCGCGGTGGTGAACGCCGAACCCTACGGCAAGACCGAGGACCGGATGGACCCCCGCAACCTCGGCGCGGCGCGCATGCTTATCGAGGGCCGGCACCAGTTCGACTTCGTCGACGACCGGTGCGACCTCTCGGGCTACAAGGTCCTGATCCTGCCGGATGTGATCGCGCTGGAGGGCGAGTTCGCGCAGAAGGTCGAGCGGTTCGTCGAAGGCGGCGGCGCCCTGATCGCCTCGCATCGGTCCCTCCTCACGCCCCACGCCTCGCGCCTCGCGCCTGTGGCCTCGCAAGGCGACCTCGAGTTCAGCCCGGACTTCATGCGCCTTGCCGGCGAGGAGACCGACTATGTCATGTACGAGCGTGGCATGAAGGTGGAGGCCGTCGAAGGAGCAGAGGTCCTCGCCACCATCGGCGTGCCCTACTTCAACCGGAGCTGGGACACCTTCATCAGCCACGCCCACAGCCCGGTGAAGGAGGCGACGGACCTTCCGGCGATCGTCCGCAAAGGCCGGGCGGTCTACTTTGCCCACCCGGTCTTCACCAGCTACGCCCGGCACAGCATGAGCTTCTACCGCGACGCCGTTTTGAAGGTGTTGGCGGAACTCCTGCCCGATCCGTTGGTCGTCGCCCCGGGCCCCACCTCTCTCCAGGCGACGATGACGGCGCAGGGCGACCGCCGGATCGTCCACCTGCTGCACTACATCCCCGAGCGACGAGCGCTGAACTTCGACGTGGTCGAGGACCGGCTTCCGCTGTACGATGTCCCGGTATCGGTGCTGGGAACCTACTCCGGCGCGACCCTCCAGCCTCAGGGAGAAGCGCTGGAGGTTCGGCACGAGGGCGGTCGGACGAAGGTGGCGGTGCCCGTGGTCGACGGGCACCAGATGGTCGTGTTCGAGTAGCTACAGCGGCTGGGGATACAGGCGAAGGACCCGGCAGTCGTGGGTCGGGACGCGAACGGCGAAGATCCGGTCGTGGACGCCGAGGTCCTCGCCCGACCAGACGTTCTCGACCCGGGCCTTCCTCCGGTCGTGGAGCCCCAGCACGTCCCACGCGAAGGTCGCCTGCTGGCAGTCCTTCGACCGGTTGAAGAGCCCCACGACCCCAGAGCCGTCCGCCATCGGCTTGCGCCATGCGTCGACCCCGCGCTCCTCGCCGAGGTACCGGGCCTGCGCGCCGAGCGGATCCTGGCTGACGGCGATCAGCCCGCGGTTCAGCAGGATCTCCTTCGCCTCGTCCCGCACCTTGCGCACGTCGCAGCCGATCATGAGCGGCGAGCAGAGCATGCACCAGAGCGCGAAGTGGAACCGGTACTCGGAGGTCGAGCAGCCGCCGTGGGCGACGTTGCCCTTGCCGTACATCCCCACGATCATCATGTCCGGGTCGTTCCAGCCGTTGGGGCCCGAGTACGAGAAGAGCTCCTTCTGCCGATGGGCGATGTCGATCATGCTCTCCCAGTTGTCGGCGATGTCGCCGGTGGTGCGCCACATATGGCCTCCGACGGACCTCGCCCACTCCCAAGGCTT